>JBEBWH010000012.1:0-20076 GCA_040392305.1 Bradyrhizobium sp.
CGTGGCGGCTGCGAGGGCCGGCGCCGAGGCTTGGCGAGCACACCTCCGAAATCCTGTCGGAACTTCTGATCGATCCGGATCAGCAGGCGGTTTTGTTGAAAGCGGGAGTGATTCAGTAATGTCGGCGTCGACCAAGCCGCTGGCGGGCGTTCGCGTCGCCGATTTCACCTGGATCGGAGCCGGCTCTTTCACCACCAAGCTGCTGGCCGACTTCGGCGCCGACGTCATCAAGATCGAGAGCGCCACCCGGCTCGATACGCTGCGCGACGGCGCGCCGTTCAAGGACGGCATTCGCGGCGTCAATCGCAGCGGTTATTTCGCCGACCGCAACAGCAGCAAGCGCAGCGTCACCATCGACATGAAGCAGCCCGAGGGGCAGGCGCTGGCGCGCAGGCTGATCGCCCGCAGCGATGTGGTGGCCAACAATTTCACGCCCGGCACGATGGAGAAGTTCGGGCTGGGCTACGACGCGGTGCGCGCCATTCGCGACGATATTGTCTATATCTCGATGTCGATGCAGGGGTCCTCCGGCCCCGAGCACAAATATCTGGGCTATGGACTGACGATCGGTGCGTTGACCAGCATGCAGTATCTGTCGGGGCTGCCCGATCGCGAACCGGCGGGCACCGGCACCAATTTCCCGGATCATATTCCCAATCCGTGTCATGCGGCGTTTGCGATCCTCGCGGCGCTGCGTCACCGCCGCCGCACCGGGCAGGGACAGTTGATCGACATGGCGCAGACCGAGCCGACGATTTCCGTGCTCGGCCCCGCCGTGATGCAATGGACCGCCAACGGCGAAGTGACCGAGCGGCGCGGCAACCAGCATGTCGCCGGCGCGCCGCATGGCGTCTATCCGTGCGCCGGAGAGGATCGCTGGATCGCCATTTCGGCGATCGAGCCCGCCGCCTGGCGAGGATTGGTTCAGGTGCTCGGCCTCAACAGCCTTGCTGCCGACGAGCGGTTGATGCACGCCGATGCGCGCTGGGAGCGGCGCGAAGAAGTCAGCAAGGCCGTCGCGGATGCGACGCGGGCATGGGATGCGGACAGACTGATGGAAGCACTGCAGCAGGCCGGCGTCGCCGCCGGCGTGGTGCGCGACGCGGCTGCGATCGTGACGCAGGATCCGCAGCTTCAGGCGCGGGGACACTGGGTCCGTCTGCAGCATCCGGAGATGGGCGAAAGCGTGTATAACGCGCCGGCGTTCCGGATGTCGGGCGTCGAGATCGGGCCGTATTCGCCGGCTCCTCTGCTCGGGCAGCATACGGAAGAAGTCTGCCGGGACGTGCTGGGGATGACGCAGGGCGAGATCGCGGCGCTGGCCGAGTCCGGAGTTTTACGATGACGATGACGGCCAGCGAGCAGATTGCGAGTTTCTCCGCGGCCTTCAAGCCGGATCGCCTGAGCGGTTCGTTGCGTGCGGCCTGCGGGCGTTCGCTGGTTGATCTGCATGCGGCGGCGATCGCGGGATGGGACGAGCCCGCGGCGGAGCGGGTCCGCCGATATGCGACGAGCCTTGCCGGCGATGCCGCGCGTCTCTGGCGCGGCGGGCGCTGCTCGTTGGAAGGCGCGGCGCTGGTCAATGGCGTCGCGGCGCATGTGCTGGACTATGATGATGTCAGTTCGCCGATGCGCGGGCATCCCGGCGTCGCCGTCTGGCCCGCGTTGCTCGCGCTCGGGGAAGCACGGAAGGTTTCAGGCGATCAGCTTGCGAGCGCCTTCGTGGTCGGGTTCGAGGTCATCGTCAAACTGTCGCGCGCGATGGCGGTCAGGCACTATGCGCGCGGCTGGCATTCCACCTCGTCGATCGGAACGATCGGCGCGGCGGTGGCGTGCGCGCACCTCATGCAACTCGATGCTGTGCGAACCGTCAACGCGATCGGCCTTGCCGTCGCCCAGACGGCGGGCACGCGCCAGAATTTCGGCACGGACGCCAAGTCGTTTCAGGCCGGACAGGCCAATGCCGCCGCGTTGCGCGCCGTGCTGCTGGCGGAGACCGGGTTTACCGCTTCGCCGGCGGCGCTCGATGGCGGCGTCGGCTATATCAGCCTTTATGGAACGGGCGAGGATTTGCGCGCGCAGCTTGCCGATCTCGGCAGCGAGCCATTGGAGCTTGAGCGCAGCGGCGTCGAGGTCAAGAAATACCCGCTGTGCTATGCGACCCATCGCATGCTCGACGGTCTGCTCGACCTGCGGGCCGAACATGCGTTGACGCTGGAGAAGGTCGAAAGCGTCGATATCCGCGTCAGCCGCGATGCGCTTGCGCCTCTGATCCATCATCGTCCGCAATCCGGACTGGAGGCCAAGTTCAGCATGGAATACGCGGCCGCGGCGGCGCTGCTTGACGGCGGCGTCAAGCTGTCGAGCTTCCTCGACAGCGCGGTGCTGCGCCCGAAGATCCAGGCCTTTCTGCCGAAGGTGACGGCGAGCGAGCAGGGCGACACGCTGATGCCGCGCTGGGCCGAGATCGTCGTGCGTTGCAAGGACGGTGCGACGCTGACCGCGCGCGTGGAGGTTCTGCGGGGATCGGCCGAGCGGCCGCTCAGCAATGAGGAACTTTTGCGCAAGATCGAGGATTGCTATGACTTCGGCGGCTGCCGGATCGACGCCGCGCGTTTTCTCGACGAGGCGATGCGGATGGATTGCCGCGACGTGAACGATCTGCTGCCCGCCGTGGTGCGCCAGTAGCCGGACGCGCCGTCCGCGCGGGGCTAGCCGATACTCGCCAGCGGTTGCGTCGCCAGTTCGTCCTCGATCTCGCTGACCGCCTCGCGCAGCGCCAGCGCAAGCTCGGCGCATCGGTCGGGGTCGAGCCGCGTGGTGAGTGCGGATATGCTGATCGCGGCGATCGGGCTGCCGTCGGTCAAAGTGATCGGCATGCCGATGCTGCTGATGCCCGGAACCTCGACGACGTCGCTGACGATGTATCCCTTCCGGATGCCGTCCTCCAGGATCGCATTGGTTCTTTCGAAATCGAAGCGCGGGTAGCGATAGACGAGCTTCGGATAGTTCGTCTTGAGAATGCGGTTGCGCTCCTTGCGCGGCATGGCGCTGAGAATGGCGAGGCCGCCGGTGCCGATGCCGAGCAGGCGTCTGCGCCCGACATCCAGCACGAAGGCTTTCACCGGAAACGCTCCCTCGGTGCGATCGATGCAGACGCTTTCCATACCCGAGCGCACGTTGAGAAACACGGTGTCGGCGGAGAGCGCGGCGAGACTCACCAGATGTTTGTGGCAGACGTCGCGAAGCTGGAACTGCGGCGCGGCGGCGAGGCCCATCTCATAGATCATCGGCCCCAGATAATAGCGCTTGGTGGTCTGATCCTGACGGACCAGACGCTCCGCGATGAGCCCCTGAAGAATGCGATGGGCCGTCGGCCGCTCCAGCTTGGCCTTGCGATAGAGTTCGACCAGACGCATGCCTTTGCGATTCTGGGTCGTCAGCAGCTTCAGCAATTGCGCCGCGCGCTGAATGCTCTGGGTGCCGAGCGAACTCGACGACTCCGTTCCCGTCTTCTTCATAGGGCTGCCGACCCCTTGTGTTGCTGCCGGTCAGGTCTGACTGACATATTTGTACTGGGTGAAGGCCTCGATGCCTTCGCTGCCTCCCTCCTTGCCGAGCCCGCTGTCCTTCACGCCGCCGAACGGCGTCTCGGGGAAAGCATGCTGGCAATTGTTGATGCAGACGACGCCGCTCTCGATCGCGTCCGAGGCATTCATCGCGGTGGTGGTGTCGCGGGTGAAGACATAGGCGGCGAGGCCGAACGGAAGCCTGTTGGCCTCGGCAATCGCCTCGTCGAACTGCGAGAAGCTCTTCAGCACCGCGAGAGGTCCGAACGGCTCCACCTGTGCGGCCTTCCAGGAGTCCTCGTATCCGCTGATGACGGTCGGCTCCATGAACCAGCCCGTGGTGCCGATGCGACGGCCGCCGGTGAGAATCTTGCCGCCATGGCTGGCGGCGTCCTCGATCATCTCGGTGACGGCGGCGATCCGTCTCGGGTTGGACAGCGGCCCCATCTGCACGCCGTCCGACAAGCCGTTGCCGACCTTGAGGCTGCGCGCGTGCTGCGCGATCGCCTCGCCGAGCGCGGCGACGATGGAGTCATGGGCGATGATGCGGGTGGGCGAGGTGCAGATCTGGCCGGCGTTGCGGAACTTGGCCTGGGCGATGGTGGCCGCGGCGTGCTGGATGTCGGCATCGCCGAAGACAAGAACCGGGGCGTGCCCGCCCAGTTCCAGAATGGTGCGTTTGAAGCCGGGCGCGGCCATCACGGCGATCTGCCGGCCGATGGCGGTCGAGCCGGTGAAGGTGATCGCCCGCGTGATCGGAGATTCCACGATGCGGCGCGAGGTCTCCGCGGGATTGCCAAACACAATGTTGAGGACGCCCTTCGGCAATCCGGCATCGTCGAGCGCGTGCGCAAGGAACAGTGCGCTGGCCGGTGTTTCCTCGGCGGCTTTGATCACCAGCGTGCAGCCGGCGGCGAGAGCGCTCGATATCTTCCGGCTCGGCGTTCCCGCCGGCGCGTTCCAGCCCGAAAACCCGCCGACCGGGCCGACCGGTTCCGGCATAGCCATCTGCCATGTGCGCGGCGCGCGGGGAGGGATCAGGCGGCCGTAAAGGCGGCGGCCTTCGTCGGCGGCCCATTCGAACATTTCCGCGGCGACGGTGGCTTCCCTGCGGGCTTCGCCGAGCGGCTTGCCCTGTTCCGAAGTCATCACCCAGGCGTAGTGATCGAGGCGTTCACGAATGAGTGAAGCCGCCCGGCGCAGGATGTTCGAGCGCTCGATCGCGGGCGTTGCCCGCCAAAGCGGAAAGGCGCGCTGCGCCGCATCCAGCGCGGCGTC
Organism: Bradyrhizobium sp.; assembly: GCA_040392305.1. Lineage (GTDB taxonomy): Bacteria > Pseudomonadota > Alphaproteobacteria > Rhizobiales > Xanthobacteraceae > PRO6. The sequence continues at coordinate 4,848 of JBEBWH010000012.1, forward strand.
GACGTCGGCCGTCGTGGCGAGCGGGAACTGCCCGAGGCAGTCGCCGGTGGCCGGGTTGATGACCTCGCCTGCTTCGCGCCCCGCCGTCGAATGCCATTGACCGTCGATGAAAAGCGAGAGTTCCGGGTATTTCACTGGGCTTTCCTTGTCCGTTGCCGAGGGTGACAAGCGGTCATCTTAGGAGATCGGCTGTCCGGCCGGGGCGCGGCAGGCTGAGAGAAGCGTCCGTATAGTGAGATGTCTCAAAGGTCATGGCTCCTATACAGCGCTTTGCATCCGCAGTAAGGGGCGCTGCGTCGCAGTTTTGTCGTATTCCATATCGTGGACTTGTTTAGCCGTCGCGCTGCTTCAACGCATGGGGCTTTTCTCCTAGGTTTCGCCCGCCTCGCCCCATCCCTGTTGGAGCTTCGATGTTATGACCTTGCGGATCGAAACGGCCGGTCACGTTTGCACGCTTACGCTTGACCGTCCCGAGGCGATGAACTCCATCGATCCGGACCTGCGCGCGGCCTTGCGCGAGGTCTGGCCGCGCCTTCAGGCCGACGATCGGGTTCGCGTCGTCGTTCTCACCGGCGCGGGCGAGCGCGCGTTCTGCACCGGTTCCGACCTCAAGAAGACGATGCCGCCGAAGGAGAGCTTTGCCGAGCTGACATTCGGCCGGGCCGAGTCCGATCATCTGCTGGCCGGCATGGATATCGACAAGCCGATCATCTGCGCCATCAACGGTTACGCGATGGGCGGCGGGCTCGAGATCGCGCTCGCCTGCGATATCCGCATCGCGGCCGCCAATGCGCGCTTCGCGCTGTCCGAGGTTCGCGTCGGCAGCATGCCGGGAGCGGGCGGCACCCAGCGGCTGCCGCGTGCGGTCGGCTTCTCCAATGCGATGCTGATGATGCTGACCGGCGATCAGGTCGATGCCGCCGAGGCGCTGCGCATCGGTCTGGTGAGCCGTGTGGTCGAGCCGGCCGAGCTGCTGCCGACGGCGCAGGCGATCGCCGCGCGGATTGCCGCGAATGCGCCGCTGTCGGTTCGCGCCGTGAAGCGCCTGGTCCGCGACGGTCTCGATATGCCGCTGGACGCGGGAATGCGTGCCGAGCGTCTGGCGTTCGGCGTGTTGCGCGACACTCAGGATCGCATCGAGGGGCGCAGGGCTTTTCAGGAGAAGCGGCCTCCCGTTTATCAGGGTCGCTGACGGTTCGACCGTAGGAATTTTCGAGGAGTTGGAATGTCGTCGATCAAGGGCAAGGTTGCGATTGTCGGGCTGGGTGTGACCGAGCAGGGGAAGCTGCCCGGCTCGACGCCGGTGTCGCTCGGCGCCGAGGCTTTCAAGCGGGCCATCGCGGATGCCGGTCTGCGCAAGGATCAGGTCGACGGGTTGCTGACCATGCCCGGCACGACGTCACCGGAAGGCCCGTTGAACTATCTGCGGCTTGGCGAAACGCTCGGCATCGATCCGCGCTATACCGGCAGCATGGTGATGGGCGGCGGCACGGCCGGCGCTCTCGTGCAGAACGCCGCGCTCGCGATCGAGGCGGGCCTTGCGGATTATGTCGCGTGCGTGTTCGGCGACACCGCGCGGACCGGTGGCAGCAAATTCAACCGCGCATCGGGTTGGGGCGACTCGTGGGGCCTGTGGGGCATGTATGGCGCCGCCGCCAACAGCGCCGTCGCCGCAAGCCGCCACATGGCGCTTTACGGCACCACCAGCCGGCAGCTCGCCGAGGTCGCGGTGGCGTGCCGCTATCATGCCTCGCTCAATCCCGGTGCCGTGATGCGCGATCCGATCACCATCGAGGATCATCAGGCGTCGCGCTGGATCGTCGAGCCCTTCCATCTGCTGGATTGCTGCCTGATCAGCGATGGCGGCGTCTGCATCATCCTGACCTCCACCGAGCGGGCGCGCGATCTGCGTCAGCCGCCGGCCATCATCGGCGGAATGGGGCAGGCCTACACCACGCGCAACATGGAGCGCGAGGACTGGTGGTATGTGCCCCACCAGAAGGAAGCGCTGTCGCGCGCCTTCGCCATGGCCGGCGTCGGCCCCTCGGATGTCGATGTCGCGCAGCTCTACGACAACTTCACCATGAGCGTGCTGCTGTGGCTTGAACATGCCGGCTTCTGCGGCGTGGGCGAGGCCGGTTCGTTCGTCGAAGGCGGGCGCATTCAGCTTGGCGGCGATCTTCCGGTCAATACCGCCGGCGGCAATCTGTCCGAATCCTACATGGAAGGCTGGCTTCATATCGTCGAGGGCGCGCGCCAGATGCGCGGCGAGTGCGGCCCCCGCCAGGTCGAAGGCGCGGAAACCTGTCTCGTCACCGGGCGCGGCATGACGCTGAACTGCTCCAACGCCATGATCCTTCATCGCGCCTAAGTCTTGTTTCAGGAACCATCAAGATGACCAAAAGCACGGACAAGCCGGCGGCTCCACAGCGCCCGTTGCCGACCATCGCCGACGACAACCGTCCCTTCTGGGATGGCGCGCGCGCGGGTGAGCTGCGCATGCAGAAATGCTGCGATTGCGGCCATGTCCGCTATCCGATCAACGATCTGTGCCCGCAGTGCCTGTCGGGCGAGTTCGAGTGGCAGCGGCTGTCCGGCCGCGGCACGGTCTATTCGACCATCGTGTTCCATCAGGTCTATCATCAGGCGTTCGCGGGCGAGGTGCCCTACAACGTGTCGCTGATCCAGCTCGACGAGGGGCCGCGGATGTTCAGCAACGTGGTGGGAGTGGCGCCGTCCGACGTCAAGGTCGGCGACGTCGTCGAGGCGGTGTTCGAGCCGCTTAACGAGAGCGTCACGCTGCCCCGTTTCCGCATCGCTCAAGCCGGTTGATCGCGCCATGGATTTCGAAATGCCGGAAGCGATGGGGATGATCCGGACATCGGTTCGCGCTTTTGTCGAGCGCGAATTGATGCCGCTTGAATCGGACCTCATCGCGCGCGAAGCCGCCCGCGGCCACAAGGACGATCCGCTGTTGCCGGCGGAGCTCGACCAGACGCTGCAGAACAAGGCGCGCGACGCCGGCCTGTGGGGCATCGACGTTCCGGAAGACATGGGCGGGCAGGGCCTTGGCCCGCTGGCGCGCGTCGTCATCACCGAAGAGCTCAAGCGCTCGATCGTGCCGTTCGTGCCGCCGCCGGACAGCCCCAATCTCTATCTCCTGAAGGAGCTGTGTGTCGGCGCGCAGATCGACAAGTATCTGCTGCCCTATGCCAGCGGCGAGAAGCGCAGTTGCATCGCGCTCAGCGAAGAGGGGGCCGGATCCGATGCCGCCGCCATCAAGACGCGCGCCGAGCGCAGGAACGGCAAGTGGATCCTCAACGGCTCCAAGATGTGGATCAGCAATGCCCGCCGGTCCGACTTCATGATCGTGGTGGCCGTCACCGATCCGCAGAAGCGTTCACGCGGCGGCATGACCGCCTTTCTGGTCGATCGGGAGACGCCGGGCATGACCATCCCGTCATCCTATCCGATGATGGGCGAGTATCATCCCTATGCGGTGTTCTTCGACAATGTCGAGCTCGACGACGGTCAGGTTCTGGGCGAGGTCGGCAACGCCTTCGTTCCGATCACCAACCGGCTGGGAGTGCGTCGTCTCGACATCGCGGCGCGCTGCATCGGTCTCGCCACCCGCTGCCTGGAGATGATGATCGAGCACGCCAACGCGCGCTCGACCTTCGGCTCGCTGCTGGCCGACCGGCAGGCGGTGCAGTGGTGGATCGCCGACAGCTATCAGGAGATCGAGATGGTCCGCCTGCTGACCTACCGCCTCGCCTGGCGGGTGGAGCGGGGCGACAAGGATTTTCGCATCGACGGATCAATGGTGAAGACCCAGGCGACCGAAATGCTGGGGCGCGTGGTCGATCGGGCAATCCAGGCGTTCGGCGCCATGGGCGTTTCGAAAGAGCTGCCGCTCGAATACATCGCGCGGATGGGGCGGGTGATGCGGATTGTCGAGGGGCCAAGCGAGGTGCATCGCTGGGTCATCGCGCGCAGCCTGCTGCGCAACGGCCTGCCTGATCTGAGCGCAGCATGAATACGGCTTTCGTCGCCATCTCCCTGCTGAACGGGATCAGCTACGGTCTGCTGCTGTTCATGCTGAGCGCGGGCCTGACGCTGATCTTCAGCATGATGGGCGTCTTGAATTTCGCGCATGCAAGCTTCTACATGCTGGGCGCGTATTTCGCCTATTCGCTGATGGAGGTGATCGGCTTCTGGCCAGCCCTGATCGTAGCGCCCCTGGCCGTCGGACTGATCGGCGCGCTGTTCGAGCGTTACAGCCTCCGGCGCGTCCATAAATTCGGCCATGTCGCGGAGTTGCTGATCACGTTCGGCCTGTCCTATCTCATCCTTGAGGTCGTGCAGTTGCTGTGGGGACGCGGCGCGGTGCCTTACGCACTGCCGCCAGCGCTACAGGGAACCCTGTTCTCGCTTTATGACATCCAGTTTCCCAAATCGCGCTCCTTCATCATGCTGGTCGCGGTGCTGATGCTGGTCGCGGTCTGGCTGATGCTGACGCGGACGCGGATCGGCCTGATCATTCAGGCCGCGCTGAAGAACCCGGAAATGGTGGAAGCGCTGGGGCACAACGTGCCGCGCGTGTTCATGCTTGTGTTCGGAGGCGGCGCGACGCTCGCCGGCCTCGCCGGCGTGATCGCCGGAAACACTTACGTCACCGAGCCATCGATGGCCGCGGCCGTCGGCTCCATCACCTTCGTTGTCGTCGTGGTCGGCGGGATGGGGTCACTGAGTGGCGCATTCGTCGCGTCGCTCTTGATCGGCATCGTTCAGACCTTCGCCGTGGCGATCGATGCCTCGCTTGCCACCGCACTTCAGGCCCTCGGCCTGACGGTGAACCCGCAGGTCTTCGGATACTCGCTGCTGTCGCTGACGATCTCGCAGATGGCGCCGATCCTGCCGTATCTGTTTCTGGTTCTGATTTTGATTTTCCGTCCGAACGGGCTGCTCGGAACGCAGAGGGGATGACATGCGTCTGACTTGGTCGGATATCGAACAGTCCTACTGGAGCCGGGCCGTCGTCTGGCTGGCGTTTGCCGCCGTACTCGGCGTGGCCCCGCTGCTGTTTCGCAGCGGCCTTGCCATGACCATCCTGTCGCAGGCGGGATATGTCATCATCATCTGCCTGAGCTACAACATTCTCTTCGGCCAGGGCGGCATGCTCAGCTTCGGCCATGCCGTTTACACCGGCTTCGGTGCGCTCATCGCCATGCATGCGATGCAGATGGCCGGCGACGCCAACGGCTGGTTCGTGCCGTTGCCGCTTATTCCGCTGGTCGGTGGCGTCGCCGGCGCGTTCATGGCCGTGCTGTTCGGCTATGTCACGACCAAGAAGTCCGGCATCACCTTCGCCATGATCACGCTCGGCCTCGGCGAACTGGTCGCCGCGATGTCGCTGATGTTCCCCGGCTTCTTCGGCGGCGAGGCGGGCGTCAAGGCGGACCGGGTCTATGGCGCGCCGTTCTTCGGCTTCGATTTCGGCCCGCAGATTCAGGTGTACTATCTGATCGCGGTGTATTGCGTCATCTGCACGGCGCTGATGTATGCCTTCACCTGCACGCCGCTGGGGCGTCTTCTGAACGCCACGCGCGACAACCCGGAGCGGGTGGAGTTCATCGGATACAGCACGCAGCATGTCCGCTATCTCGCCTTCATCATCTCGGGCTTTTTCGCCGGGATCGGCGGCGGTCTGTCGGCCATCAATTTCGAGATCATCAATGCGCTGGACAGCCTAAGCATCGCGCATTCGGGAAGCTTCCTGCTGTTCACGTTCCTCGGCGGCGCCTCGTTCTTCGTCGGGCCGATCATCGGCGGCGTGATGCTCGTGCTCGCATCGGTGCTGCTGTCCGACCTGACGAGCGCCTGGCTGCTCTATATCGGTCTCTTCTTCGTGCTGATGGTGATGTATGTGCCGGGCGGCGTGGCAAGCCTGATCGCCTCCAACATCGCGATCCTTCGCTCCGGCAAGGCGGCGCGCCTGGCCGTGCCATATGCCGCGCTGGCTGCGGCCTCGATCGCCGCGATGTTCGGCTTGTCGCTGCTGATCGAGATGATCTACCACACCCAGTTCGAGGCCGCGAAGGGGCCGATGATGCGCTTTCTGGGCGCTGCGATCGATACCCATCAGCGGATGGTGTGGATCGGCGCGGCGCTCTACACGGCGACCACCGGCGGTCTGTTTGTTCTCGCCTGCCGGCGCTTTCTGGGAGGATGGGAAAAACTCCAGGAAGAAATGGAAACGGCGCAGGCGCTTGAGGTGCGGCCATGACGCATGCTCTCGAAATCAAGACGCTGCGAAAGAGCTTCGGCAAGACCAGCATCATCCAGGGCATCGATCTGGCGGTGCGGAAGGGCGAGCGCGTCGCCATCATCGGCCCGAACGGAGCCGGAAAATCCACCCTGTTCCATCTTGTGAGCGGGCGGATCACGCCGACCAGCGGCGAGATCTTTCTCAATGGTGCGCGGATCGACGGCTTGCGGCCTTACGAGATCTATCGGCGCGGGCTGGCGCGGAGTTTTCAGATCACCAACGTGTTCACCAATCTGAGCGCGTTTGAGAACCTGCGCTGCGCAACGTTATGGAATCTCAACTACGGCTATAGCTTCTGGCGTTTCCTGTCCGGCATGCGCGACGCCAACGAGCGCGCCGAGGCGGTTCTTGAGCAGATCGGCCTGTCCCGCAAGCGTGATGTCACGGCATCGAACCTGACCTATGCCGAGCAGCGCGCGCTCGAGATCGGCGTGACCATCGCCGGCGGACACGACGTGATCCTGCTCGACGAGCCGACCGCAGGCATGAGCCGGACGGAAACCGAACATTTCGTCCAGCTCATCCGCACCGTGACGGACGGAAAGACGCTGCTGACTGTCGAGCATGACATGGGCGTGGTGTTCGGACTGGCGGACCGGATCGCGGTGGTCGTCTATGGCGAGGTGATCGCGTTCGATACGCCGGAGGCGATCAAGGCGAATGCGAAGGTGCAGGAAGCTTATCTCGGCTCGCCGCTGGCACTGACTGCAGCGGGACACTGATCATGCTCAAGCTTGAAGGCGTCCACGCCTATTATGGAAAGAGCCACATCCTTCACGGGGTGTCGTTCGGCATCGGGCCAGGGGAAATCGTTGCGCTGCTGGGACGCAACGGATCGGGGCGCTCGACCACCGCCAAGGCGATCATGGGCATGGTGAAGGTTGACGGCTCGCTGCTTTGGAAGCAGCAAAGCATCCTGCACCGCAAGCCCTATGAGATCGCGCGGATGGGGATCGGCTACGTGCCGGAGAACCGCGAGATATTCCCGAACCTCACGGTTCATCAGAACCTGCTGCTTGGCCAGAAGCGCTCGCGCAGCACGGGGCGTTGGACGTTCGACGATATGTACGCGATGTTTCCTCGGCTGAAGGAACGCCAGCATACGGAGGCGGGCGTGCTCTCCGGCGGCGAGCAGCAGATGCTGACGCTGTGCCGCACGCTGATGGGCGATCCCGATCTCATCATCATCGACGAGCCGACGGAGGGTCTGGCGCCAAAAATCGTCGAGCTTGTCGGGGCCTATCTTCTGCGGCTGAAGGAGCGGGGCATCTCTGTGCTCCTGATCGAGCAGAAGCTGACGATCGCGATGTCCGTCTCGGACAGGGCGCTGGTCATGGGACACGGCCAGATCGTCTTTTCCGGCACGCCGGCGGAGTTGCAGAACAACCGGACGCTGCGCGCCGAATGGCTGGAGGTCTGAAGGCGACATCTCACAGGATGGACCTATATTTCAGACGGTCGCGTTGCCTCGTTCCGGCACGGCCGACTACCGTGTTTCGGGGAGAGGTCACATGAAAGATCTGGCTCAATTCGCCAATGCCGACGCCGCGCTTGTTCGCCGCGGACGATATCTGGATACGCGCTTCCTCGTCGAGGTCGGCGACGATGGTTATCTCGTGTCCATCCGCGATGGCGTGGTTCAGTCGGTCGTGCCTGGTCCGTTCGTGATGCAGGACTGGGATTTCGCGCTGCGCGCCGCGGCCGACACCTGGGAGAAGTTCTGGCTCGCCGAGCCGCCGCCCGGCTACCACGATCTGGTCGCCCTGATGCGATACAAGCGACTGCGCGTCGAGGGAAATATGCTCATTTTCATGCGCAATCTTTTCTACATCAAGGGTCTGATGGCGTCGCTTCGACCTGCCGGAGCAGCAAAATGAAGCCGTTCTTCGAACCGATCGTCGGCCGCTATCTCAATCTCGAACTTTTGGGCAAGCCGCATCGTCTCTATGTCGAGGAGGCCGGGCAGGGCGTGCCTCTGTTATGCCTGCACACCGCCGGGGCCGATGCCCGGCAGTATCGCGGCGTGCTGAACGATCCTGAAATTCTGCGCCATCATCGCGTGGTCACGTTCGACCTGCCGTGGCATGGCCGCTCGTCGCCGCCGGCCGGATGGCACAACGAGGAGTACAAGCTCACCTCGCGCGACTATATGGATATGATCCTCGCGGTCAGCGATGCGCTGGAGCTGGATCGCCCGATCGCGATGGGCTGCTCGATCGGCGGCCGGGTCGCGCTTCATCTTGCGCTTCATTATCCGGAGCGCTTCCGCTCGATCATCGGCTTGCAGTCCGGCGCCCATGTCGCGCGCTATTTCGACTCCAGTTATCTGCATCGCCCGGACGTCAATGGCGGCGAGGCCTGCGCCGCCGTGGTGTCGGGACTGGTCAGCCCGCTCAGCCCCGAGAGCGATCGATGGGAGACGCTGTGGCACTACATGCAGAGCGGCCCCGGCGTCTTCCTCGGCGACCTGCACTTCTATCAACTTGAGGGCGACATTCGCGCGCATGTCGCCAAGATCGATACGCGCCGTTGTCCGCTCTATCTGCTGACGGGCGAGTACGACTATTCCTGCTCGCCGGACGATACGCGCGAAGTCGCGAGGCAGGCCGCGGGGATCGATGTGACGATCATGGAGCGGCTCGGTCATTTCCCGATGAGCGAGAATCCGGAGCTGTTCCTGTCATATCTGCGCCCGGTTCTCGAACGCATTCGCGCCTCGGCGGCGTGAGCATCATCGGATCAAGAGTTTCATTCTGGAGAGGAAAGCCATGAGTAAGGTAAAGTCACTGGGCTGGCTGGCTGCGGCCGTGATGGCATGCACGTATCCGGCGGCCGTCAGTGCGCAGGACGTCAAGATCGCCTTCATCGATCCGCTGACCGGCCCGTTCGCGCCGGTGGGCAACAATCAGCTGAAGAGCCTGCAGTTCGCGGTCGATCTGGCGAACAAGGAAAAGTGGGGCGGCGCGCTGACCCTTCACGTGGAAGGCTTTGACAACAAGGGCAGCCCGCAGGAGTCGATCGCCCAGCTCAATTCGGCGATCGATCGGGGTTACCGCTTCGTCGTTCAGGGCGACGGTTCGGGCGCGGCAGCCGCGTTGATCGATGCGATCAACAAGCACAACCAGCGCAACCCGGACAAGCGCGTGCTGTTTCTCAATCACGGCGCGCTCGATCCGGATTTCACCAACAGCAAGTGCAGCTTCTGGCATTTCCGTTTCGATGCCAATTCCGACATGAAGCTTGAGGCGCTGACGAGCTATCTCGCCGAGGACAAGGCGGTGAAGCGCGTCTACGTCATCGGCCAGAATTATTCCCATGGTCATCAGGTCAGCCGTGCCGCCAAGGAATATCTGAAAGCCAAGCGCCCTGACGTGGAGATCGTCGGCGACGATCTGCACCCGATCGCCCAGGTGAAGGATTTCGCGCCCTATATCGCCAAGATCAAGGCCGCTGGCGCGGACACCGTGATCACCGGAAACTGGGGCGCCGATCTTGCGCTGCTGATCAAGGCGGCCAAGGAAGCCGGCCTCAGCGCCAACTTCTATACGATGTATGGCGACAACAGCGGCGTGCCGACGGCGATTGCGGCGGACGGCGAGAACCGCGTCAAGACGATCAGCTACTGGAACATGAACAACGAGACTTATAACGGCAAGAATCTGGTTGAAGAATTCCGCAAGAAGTATGACGACGACTACTATCAGATGTCGACATACAGCATCGTCGCCATGCTCGCCAAAGCGGCCAAGGAAGCGAATTCGTCCGAGGCTCTGAAGATCGCCAACGCGCTCAAAGGCATGAAGTTCACGAGCCTCAACGGCGAAGTCGAAATGCGCGTCTCGGATCACCAGATTCAGCAGCCGCTCTACATCAAGACCTGGGTCAAGGCCGGCGCTTCTGACGTCCTGTTCGACCAGGAGAAGACCGGGTTCGGCTGGCGCACTGACAAGAAGATCGACGCGGCTGCGGCTACACAGCCGACTACCTGCCAGATGAAGCGTCCCGCCTCCTGACTGGGAAACGACGAACTCGCGGGATTGCGTCCCGCGAGTTTGGTTTCGAGATGTGCCCGATCTTCCGCCGCGAGGCGGGAGGTCGGGCATTGTCGTTTCGGAACGGGCGGTGGGAAATTCGTACGCGCATGATCGGCCGGGCGTAAAGCTGGATCGCCGGTTTGCGCGCGCGGTCGGTCGGTTGTCCCATCGCAACCCGGCCGCAATTGTGAGGCAATCGTGCCCGATCGCATTTCACTTTATCGGAGTCATTATGCCTCAGCGATTTCTAGTCCCCGTTATGGCCTCGCTTTTTTTCGTCACCGCACCGCTTGGCGCGCTCGCGCAGGAGAAGGAGCCGGCCCCGCGCATCCAGATCAGCGGCGAGGGGGAAGTGCAGGTTGCGCCCGACATGGCGATGATCGATCTCACCGTGCTGCGTGAGGCGGAGACCGCGCGCGAGGCGCTCAGCGCCAACAATACGGCGATGCGTCAGGTGCTCGACGCCATGAAGGAGGCGGGGATTGCCGAGCGTGATCTGCAGACCTCCGGTATCAATCTGCGTCCACGGTATCGGCATCCGGCCAAGGACAACAATCTGAAAGAGCCGAAGATCATCGGCTACACCGTGACCAATTCGGTGACGGTGCGGGTTCGCGACCTCAAAATCGTCGGAGCGGTGCTCGACAAATCGGTGACGCTCGGCGTCAACCAGGGCGGCAATCTGCGGTTCGTCAACAACGATACCAAGGTCGCGATGAAAGAGGCCCGCGCACTTGCGGTGGCGGACGCGATGGAGCGCGCGAAGACCCTGGCCGACGCGGCGGGTATCAAGCTCGGGCGCGTCGTCCGGATGAGCGAGCAGTCGCACCGGCCGCGGCCAATCCCGATGGCGCGACAGGCGATGCTGGCGGCGGCCCCGGTCGCCGAAAGCGTGCCGATGGCGACCGGCGAGAACACCTATCGGGTCGTCGTGGATATGGTGTTTGCCATCGAATAGGGGCCGCCTCCTGCGGCCGCCGTAATTCGCTTCAAATTGCGGCGGCCGCGCAAATGATCGATCAATCATTGCGGCGGAATGCGGCGACCTGCGATTGACGGCCGCGCCCATGCGCCATCATAACGAAGTTCATGATGAGCGCCGCAGCAGCCGAGCGGGTCCCCCCTGTGACTTTCGAGCGTGCCTATAAGGCGCGGCTGGTCGGCATCGACGGCACCTGGTGGCGGCCCTGCGAGGTCGTGGAAGTATCGGCCAGCGGAGCCCAGATCGCGGTGGACAGCTATCCCGGCAAGCTGGACGAGTTCTTTCTCGTTTTGTCCTCGGTCGGTACGCCCGCCCACCGCCGCTGCAAGGCCGTATGGATTCGCGGCGGGCGGATGGGCGTTCAATTCCTCGGCGCCAGGGTCGGCCGCAAGCGGCTCTCCGCCCTGGATTCCCGCATTGACGAACCGGTGGTCGGTTAAAGGCGAATCATCGCCCCTTTTTCCAGTGCTTGCTCCAGCACCGAAAGACATTCCCCAATACCGCCCGGCGACGAACCCTTTTGGCCTCAAGCGGCGTGGCGCGGGGTTTCAACAGGCGGCGTGCCGTCCTTCATCCCGCTGCGGATCATGGTGCGAAGCTCTGGCGTATCCTGATGCCCGTGTACCGCGACGGCATGTTGCACCGCGATTTCAAGGAGTTCATCCTCGCTGTCCGCGCTGATGGCGACCGAGCAGTTGGTCTCGCTGGGGAATTCACGGCAGTCGATGAATTTGCGGGCCATCGCTTCCTCCCGGATTGTGTCGTCGATGCCCCCTGCGGTGGCAATCTACTCCCCGCCGGGGGATCGGCCGAACTGCAAAAATGCATGGGGGCAGGGATCGGGCGGGGGTTGAAGCATGGCGCAAGGGGCATCGCTTCGAACTTGCCAAAAAAATGGGCGGCCGCGCAATGCGGCCGCCCGTAGCAACTTTCGTGTTCAGTCGTCTTAGCGGCTGGCGGCAGCGATCGCCGCGATGATGCCGGTCGCGGCCGTCACCAGCAGATAGTCGTTGCCGACACGCACCCAGTGCTGCCCGTGGCCCGGGCGACGCAGACCGTAGCGGTGATAGTCGGTGACGGCGCGATGGCGGCGCCAGTCGCCATAGCGCTGTCCGCGCGACCAGCGGTTCTGGTGAGCATGAGAGTGCTTCGACGGCCGCGCATGGGGGCGGTGTGCGGACGGCGGCGGTCCATGACGGGTCACGCCCGGCCGGCCGGCGCCGAACGACTGCTGCGCCTGGGCAGCGGGAATCGCCAGCAGCGACAAGGCGGCGACGGCGAGGGCAACGCGTTTCATGGGGAACTCCTTTTTGTTTGACGGTTGCGACCATAGGCCGGATGGGATGAACCGAATCTGAATGCGGCATTAAAGTTTCGTAATGAGTCCATTGGTTTAATCAGGTCGTTTCACTCGTGAGATGAATGTGAGGGAGAGGAGTGCTCCTTCTCCGGCTGCGGGCTGCCACGCAACCGGCCGGGCGTTCGGCGATTATCCCCAGAGGCAGTCTTGGACTGGGCGCGGCAGGCCGGCGAGGTGACCAATCCTATGTCGCGCAGAGCGGGCGCGATTCCGCAAGATCAAGCGACAAAACGCCGGCGGACGCGAAATTTTGCCCCGGCGTCGGGGCTGGCGCGGTGTGGAAGGAACTGAATTTCACATCATCGCAACAGGTTGTCTTGCCACCCTTGCTGCACTGCGCTAGAGCGTCCCGGAATAATTCCAATGTGGCCGAGTCCGGGGCGTCTGGTTGCAGCATGGAGATAGCCGATGAACGGCATTTTGGGCGACTATCTTCCGATCGTGATCTTTATTGGCATCGCCGGGGTGATCGGCCTTGCTTTGCTCATCGCGCCCTTTGTCGTCGCCTATCAGCAGCCCGATCCGGAAAAGCTGTCCGCCTATGAATGCGGATTCAACGCTTTTGACGACGCCCGCATGAAATTTGACGTGCGGTTCTATCTCGTCGCGATCCTCTTCATCATCTTCGACCTTGAAGTGGCCTTTCTGTTTCCGTGGGCGATCACGTTCGGATCGCTCGGCGCCGCCGGTTTCTGGTCGATGATGGTATTTCTCGGCGTGCTGACGATCGGCTTCGCCTATGAGTGGAAGAAAGGTGCTTTGGAATGGGATTGAGCCCGGCCCCCACTGGCGCAGGCCCGCTGGTCGCTCCGGCGGCGACGGGGATTCTCGATCCGCGCACCGGCAGGCCCGTGGGCGCCGACGACAAGCTGTTTCTCGAGGTGAATAACGAACTGGCCGACAAGGGCTTCTTCGTCACCGCCACCGATGACCTGATCACCTGGGCGCGCACCGGCTCGTTGATGTGGATGACCTTCGGCCTCGCCTGCTGCGCGGTCGAGATGATGCAGCTCTCGATGCCGCGCTACGACGCCGAGCGGTTCGGTTTTGCGCCGCGCGCGAGCCCGCGCCAGTCCGACGTGATGATCGTCGCCGGCACGCTGACCAACAAGATGGCGCCTGCGCTGCGCAAGGTCTACGACCAGATGCCGGAGCCGCGCTACGTGATTTCGATGGGGTCGTGCGCCAATGGCGGCGGCTATTACCATTATTCCTATTCCGTTGTGCGCGGCTGCGACCGCATCGTGCCGGTCGACATTTATGTGCCGGGTTGTCCGCCGACGGCCGAGGCGCTGCTCTACGGCGTGATGCTGCTGCAGAAGAAGATCCGCCGCACCGGCACGATCGAACGCTGACTTGTTAAGCGGCGCGGGGAACGGGTCGCTTTCGGGACGAACAGGAGGACAGGCGGCTGCCGGGGCGACCGGGAGCCGCTTTCGATCATGATCCGCTCTGGCGGTGAGTGAAACCGGAATTTGAACGCGAAGGTTTTCGCATGGACGACACCCAGCTCGACGCTTTTGGCCGAATGATCATCGAGGCGCTGCCTGGCGCAGCGACCGGCCATGCCGTTGCCTTCAATCAGCTCACGGTGACGGTTGCGGTTGCGCGCATCGTCGAGGTGGTTCGCTTCCTGCGCGACGATCCGCGCTGCCGGTTCGTCAACATCACCGACGTCACGGCGGTGGACTATCCCGGCCGCGCCGAGCGGTTCGAGGTCATCTATCATTTCCTGTCGCCGGCCAGGAACGCGCGCATCCGCCTGCGCGTACTGGCGGGAGAGACGACGCAGGTGCCCTCGATCATCGGGGTGTTCCCCGGCGCCGACTGGTTCGAGCGCGAGGCCTACGATCTGTACGGCGTGATCTTCACCGGCCACCCCGACATGCGGCGGCTGCTGACCGACTACGGTTTCGAGGGGCATCCGCTGCGCAAGGACTTTCCGCTCACCGGTTTCGTCGAGGTTCGCTACGACGACGAGGAAAAGCGGGTGCTCTACGAGCCGGTCAAGCTCAATCAGGAATTTCGCACGTTCGACTTCCTCTCGCCATGGGAGGGCGCGGACTATGCGCCGCTGCCCGGCGACGAGAAGGCAAGCGGCAGCGCGGGTGAAGGCAAGGCAGGCGGCTGATGAACGAGCATAACCTCCGCAACTTCACCATCAATTTCGGCCCGCAGCATCCGGCGGCGCACGGCGTGCTGCGCCTCGTGCTCGAACTCGACGGCGAGGTGGTCGAGCGGGTCGATCCGCATATCGGCCTTCTGCATCGCGGCACCGAGAAGCTGATCGAGCACAAGACCTATCTGCAGGCGATCCCGTATTTCGACCGGCTCGACTATGTCGCGCCGATGAACCAGGAGCATGCCTTCTGCCTCGCGGCCGAAAAGCTGCTGGGCATCGAAGTGCCGCGCCGCGGCCAGTTGATCCGCGTGCTCTACAGCGAGATCGGCCGCATCCTGTCGCATCTGCTCAACGTCACCACGCAGGCGATGGACGTCGGCGCGCTCACCCCGCCGCTGTGGGG
>JBEBWH010000013.1:0-19768 GCA_040392305.1 Bradyrhizobium sp.
AACTGGCGCACCTCGGCCTGCGAACGGTCCACCGCGACCTGCTTGAAGGATTGAATCAGATCGCCGGCGCGGTGCAGGTTGGCGACGAGCTGCTCGCTGGCGTCCCGGCAGATGCGGAGGAATTCCTCGAGCTGCGATTTGCGCAGCGGCCGCCCCGCCTTGAGTTCGGCCTCGAACTGGCCGCTGCGGCGGGAGAAACTCGACGCCACCGTCAGGCTGATGCCGATCGGGTTGTTCACCTCGTGGGCCACGCCTGCGACGAGACGACCGAGCGCGGCAAGACGCTCGGCGTCGATCAGGTTCTGCTGAGCCGTCCGCAAATCCAGCAACGCATGCTCGGCGCGCTCCTTCGACGCCCTCATATCGTGTTCGGCCTGACGGCGCGCGATGGCGTTCTCACGAAAAATTTCGACCGCACGCGCCATCGCGCCGATCTCGTCGGTGGCGCGGATGCCGCGGACCTTGCGGTCGAAATCACCCGCCATGATCGCCCGCATCGCCGTCATGAGCTGGCGTAGGGGCATACGGATGCTGATTGCAATGACGATGCTCGTGATGACGATGACGACGATCAGAAACCCGGCGATCGACAGCACCCGTTCCGACAAGCGCTTGAGCGTATGATCGAACGTGCCTTGGGCCTGATTCTCGCGATCGCGCATCTTCACCGACAGAGCATTGATGACGGTCATCGCTTCGGCCTGGCTGGCGTCGATGCCGTCGCGCAGCAGCGCAGTGCGCTTGGTGAATTCCTCCGAGAGGCGGGTCAGGCCCTCGCGCAGCGACCGCGTCTTTTCCTTCAGGCGCGCCAGCGCAATGCGCTGAACGTCGTTCTCGGCCAAATCGGAGAGCACCGGAATGGTGCGCTCGATGATGTCCGTATTCTTGCGCGCATCCTCGGCGGAGCTGGTGGCGAGCGACAGATAATAGGCGTTGGCGGCCACCAGCATCGCCGTAAAAGCTTCGCGCGACTGGCCGAGCGCGGGCCAGATCAGCCCCTCATGCCGTCCGGCGGCGCCCTCGATGATCGCATAAAGGCCCGCCATGTCCTTGGCCGGACGCAGCACCTGCTCGTCATAGGTCTTTTCGATGGTGGCCTGAACCGCCCGCAATTCGCCGAAGCCGTCAAGAAACCGCTCGGTGACGCGCTCCAGCCCGTCGACCGATCCCGCCAGCATCGGATCGGTCGCCGCGCGCGTGGTCAGAATACCAAGCACCGCCTCGCGCAGCAGCAGGATTTCGGCGAACTGTTCCGGGGTCGGCTGGTTGATGTAACGATGGATCAGACTTTGCAGGCGACTGGTCTCGCCCTCGAGTTCGGCAAGGAGGCGGTCGGACTGCCGCACCTGGCGGACATCCTCCCATGCCGATTCCAAAACCTTGGCGCCGCTCCAGATCATCGCGGCCAGCACCAGCACCACCGCCGAGTTCAGTCCGGCGATGGCGAGGATCCGCCAGCGAATGGGAATGGCGCGCACGAAATAGACGATGCGCAGCCGCCATCGCGCCGCCCATCCGCTTGTCTGCTTCTGCGGAAGCAGCCCCAGCATCTACATTCCACTAAGGCCGGCGTTTCGCCGGATGCGCCGGCACGCGCCCCGCGCGCCGAAGCCCCCTGCGACCCCCCGTCTGGACAGTTGGAACCCCATGTTTCTATGATGCTCCAGTCACAGATTGGTTCAAGGCGGCAAACCTATCAGACTCCGCCCGGATCTGGCCATCGCCGTGCGGCACACATCTCATGACCAACAGGCAGATGGCCGTGAATGCAGCGTAGCGACGGAAGTCTAGACACGCCAACCGCGCCCTGGATGCGGCGCAGCATGAGTTGACGATGCGCGCAAGGATTTTTCCGATTCGGGCGGCCGTGGTCGTCGTCGCGCTGCTGGCGTGGTTCGGCCCTGCCCCCGCCGCCGCGACCACCGAGATTGTGTGGTGGCATGCGATGGAGGGGCAGCTCGGCAAGGAGGTCGAACGCCTAGCCGCCGACTTCAATGCATCGCAAGCCGATTATCGCGTGGTTCCGATCTACAAGGGGAGCTATGCCGAAACGGTCCGCGCCGCGATCTTCGCATTCCGCTCGCGCACCCAGCCGGCCATCGTGCAGGTCAACGAGGTCGCGACCGCCACCATGATGGCTGCCAAAGGCGCGATCTATCCGGTCTATGAACTGATGCGTGACGAGGACGAGGCTTTCGCGCCATCGGCCTATCTGCCTGCGATTGCCGGCTACTACACCGATCTCGGCGGCAACATGCTGTCGTTTCCGTTCAACGCCTCGACGCCGATCCTCTACTACAACAAAAGCCTGTTTCGCAGCGCCGGCCTCGATGCCGACAAGCCGCCGGCGACCTGGCCCGAGGTCGCCGCAGCCGCCAAACGGCTGCGCGCAGCCGGCGTCCCTTGCGGGTTCACCACCCATTGGCCGTCATGGGTCAACGTTGAGAATTTTCTGGCGCTGCACAATCTGCCGATCGCGACCCGGGCCAATGGCATGGCCGGGCTCGACGCCGAACTGATCTTCAACAATCCGACGATGATCCGCCATATCGCCATGCTGGCGGAATGGCAGACCTCGAAACTATTCGACTACAGCGGCCGCGGGTCGGACGCCGAACCCCGTTTTCAGAACGGCGAATGCGGCATCTTCATCGGCTCGTCGGCCACCCGCGCCGATATCAACGCCCGATCGAAATTCGAGGTCGGCTACGGCATGCTGCCTTATTGGCCTGACGTGAAGGGCGCCCCGCAGAATTCGATCATCGGCGGCGCGACGCTGTGGGTGCTGCGCGATCGTCCTCACCAGGAATATCGCGGCGCAGCAAAATTCTTCGCCTACCTGTCGCAGCCGGAGGTGCAGGCGCGATGGCATCAGCACACCGGCTATCTGCCGATCACCCGCGCCTCTTATGAGCTGACCCGCGCTCAGGGTTTCTACGACAGCCACCCCGGCACTGCGATCGCCATCGAACAGATCACCCTGCATCCCCCCACCGATAATTCAAGGGGCCTGCGGCTGGGATCGTTCATCCTCATCCGCGACGTGATCGAAGAAGAACTCGAACAAGCCTTCGCCGGGAAAAAATCCGCCCATGAGGCGGTCAACGCCGCCGTCGAGCGGGGCAACCGGCTGTTGCGCCAGTTTCAGCGCGCCAATCGCTAGGCTGAAAGCTTGGCTTTGCTGAATTATATTTCTTGATATTCAAAAACCGATGGAATTATGATGCATGCAAGGCGCGCGATCGCGATTCATCGCCACCCCGCGCGCCCATAAAAATAAAGATCGCCCCTATGGGAGGATTGCCATGTCGGACCCTGACGGCGCCGCGCCGCCATCGCCATTTGCGTTGCCGCAGGTCAGCGTCGAGCATCGGCCCGACGGCAGTATCCTGCTGAAGTCCCCCGTACCCCTCCAGCCGCATGCGCGCTGCGTCGGCGACTGGCTGGAACATTGGGCGCAGGCGACGCCCGATCAGGTTTTTCTCGCCGAGCGGGCCGGCATCGACGCACCCTGGACTGAAGTCACTTACGCCGAAGCGCGACGCCGCGTCAGGGCCGCTGCCGCCTGGTTGCTGGACCATCACTTAAGCGTCGAGCGGCCGCTGGTGATTTTGTCCGACAACGGCATCGATCATGCGCTGTTGGCGCTGGCGGCGCAGCATGTCGGGGTGCCTGTGGCCGCTATCTCGCCGGCCTATTCCCTCATGGCGAAAGACTTCAGCAAGCTGCGCGGCATGATCGCGCTGCTCGACCCCGCCGCGATCTACGCCGCAAACTCGACCGCATTCGCAAACGCGCTGGCGGCGATCGCCCCGCATCACGATGCGGTCGTCGTCAGCAGCGACGGCGGCAATGGCACGCTGGCCTTCCGCGACATTCTCGCCACGCCCGAGACGCCGGCCGTCGGCCAAGCGTTCGCAGCGATCGGTCCCGACACCATCGCCAAATTCCTGTTCACCTCCGGCTCCACCGGCGCACCGAAAGCCGTGATCAACACCCAGCGCATGCTGACATCGAGCCAGGCGGCCAAGGCGCAGGTCTGGCCGATGCTCGACCGCGAACGGCTCACGATTCTCGACTGGCTGCCGTGGAGCCACACCTTCGGCGCCAACCACAACTTCAACATGGTGCTGCGCAACGGCGGCGCGCTCTATATCGACGCAGGAAAACCCGCGCCCCCGCTGTTTCCGATCTCGCTCGCCAACCTGCGCAGCGTGATGCCGACGGTGTATTTCAACGTGCCGCGCGGCTTCGACATGCTGATCACCGCGCTGCGCGCCGACGCCGATCTATGCCGGCGCTTCTTCAGCGAAGTGAAGATCATCTTCTATGCCGGCGCGGCGCTGCCGCAGAATCTGTGGGAGGCGCTGGAAGAGCTGTCGCTGCAAACGGTCGGCCGCCTCCCGATCATGGTGTCGGCCTGGGGCTCGACCGAAACGGCGCCGCTCGCCACGGACTGCCATTTCAGGGCCGAGCGCTCCGGCAATATGGGCGTGCCGATCCCCGGCACCGAACTCAAGCTGGTCCCGACCGGCAACAAGCTGGAAGTGCGCGTGCGCGGCCCCAACGTCACGCCGGGCTACTGGAAAGATCCGGCGCGCACCGCCGAAGCCTTCGACGAGGACGGATTCTACCGCATCGGCGACGCCGTGCGCTTCGCCGATCCGCAGCGTCCCGAGGCCGGGCTGTTCTTCGACGGTCGCGTCAGCGAGGACTTCAAGCTCAACTCCGGCACCTGGGTCAATGTCGGCACCGTGCGGGTGGCGGGCATCGCCGCGCTTGCGCCCGTGGCTCAGGACATCGTCCTGACCGGCCACGGCCGCGACGAGGTCCGCTTCCTTGTTTTCCCGAACCTGCCCGCCTGCCGGGCGCTCGCCTCTTTGCCGGAATCCGCCGACGTCACCGAAGTGCTGGCGCACAGGGCCGTGCGCGAGGCGGTCGCACAGGGACTGGCGCGGCTGCAGGCGCAGGGCGGCGGCTCGTCATCTTTCGCAACGCGCGCGCTGCTGCTCGCCGAACCGCCGTCGGTCGATGTCGGCGAGATCACCGACAAGGGATACATCAACCAGCTTGCGGTGCTGGAAAATCGCGCGGCGGATGTCGAGCGGCTGAACGACGACAGCTCCGGGTCCTGGATCGGTCCAATCCCTGATGCGGCCGTGCGCCGCGCGGCCGTTGCGGCGACATAGCGCAGATCATGCCTTGCAACACCGCCTCACGCCCCGCGTTTTCTTGCCACCATCGCAGACTGCGAATTATGCTGGATGATTGCCGGCAGGCCCGGCCCGCAGGGGAGGACAGCGGATCGCGATCCGCAAAGCGCGGGCTGCGCGCCAAAGTGACGACCACGCCATAAACAACACAGCCACCAAAGGGAGACGTCCATGTCCGATTCCATTCGCCTGCCACGTCTGACACGCCGGGCCGTCCTGTCGGGAGCGGCGGGCGCAGCCACGCTCGCCGTTGCGTCGCCGTTGCGCAGCCCGGCCATCGCGCAGCAGGGACCGCTGAAGGTCGGCCTGATGCTGCCCTATACCGGCACCTACGCCAAACTCGGCCAGTTCATCGACGAGGGCGTCAGGCTCTACGTGCAGCAGAAGGGCGGCAAGCTCGGCGGCCGCGACATCACCTTCGTCCAGGTCGATGACGAATCCAAACCCGAAGCCGCCACCGACAACATGAACCGCCTTGTCGGCCGCGAGAAGGTCGACGTCGTGATCGGCACGGTGCACTCGGGCGTCGCGATGGCGATGGTGAAGGTGGCGCGCGATTCCAAGACGCTGCTGATCATCCCCACTGCCGGCGCCAACGACGCCACCGGCCCGGCCTGCGCCCCCAACATCTTCCGGTCGTCGTTCTCCAACTGGCAGACCACCTTCCCGATGGGCAAGGTGATGGCCGAGACCGGTATCAAGAATGTCGCGACGATTACGTGGCGCTATACCGCGGGCGCGGAGATGATCGACGCCTTCGCCGAGAACTTCACCGCAAACGGCGGCAAGATCGCCGAGAAGATGACGGTGCCGTTCCCCGAGGTCGAGTTCCAGGCGCTGCTGACGCGCGTCGCCACGCTCAAGCCGGATGCGGTGTTCAGCTTCTTCGCCGGCGGCGGCGCGGTGAAGTTCGTCAAGGATTATGCCGCTTCCGGCCTCAACAAGTCGATTCCGCTCTACGGCGCGGGCTTCCTCACCGACGGCACCATTCCGGCCCAGGGCGAGGCCGCCAACGGCATCCGCACCACGCTGCACTACGCCGACAATCTCGACAATCCGGCCAACCTTGCCTTCCTCAAGGCCTTCAAGGAAAAAACCGGGAAGGACGGCGACATCTATGCGGTGCAGGGCTTCGACGCCGCAGCGCTGCTCGATGTTGGCCTCTCGGCCGTCGGCGGCGACGACAAGAAGCGCGACACCATGATCCAGGCGATGGGAGCGGCCAAGATCGACAGCCCGCGCGGACCGCTGTCGTTCAACAAGGCGCACAACCCGATCCAGAACATCTATCTGCGCGAGGTGCGTAACGGCCGCAACGAATACGTGTCGATCGCCCAGAAGGACGTCAACGATCCGGCGCGCGGCTGCAAGCTCGCCTGAACGGGCCGCGCCTCACCGGCGCGCAAAACCGCCGCTCGGTGTCACTCGATTCCGGTCGCCGCTCGGTCGGCGCGGCGGCCGGATCTCACCCACAACGAACGCGCGACCGGCAGCGCTCGCCGCTGTTCAAGCCCTGCGTTTCGATCTAAAGCGAAACGCATCGGCGTTCATCTTCCGGGATTCCTGAATGGACCTCGTCACCTTCGGCGTTCAACTGCTCAACGCCATCCAGTACGGCATGGTCCTGTTCCTGGTTGCCAGCGGCCTCACGCTGGTGTTCGGCATTCTCGGCGTGATCAACCTCGCCCATGGCGCGTTCTATATGATCGGCGCCTATCTGGCGTATTGGATCGCGACCTATAGCGGCAATTTCGGACTGGCCGTCGCAGGCAGCGTCGCCATCGCCTTCGTGCTCGGCTGGCTGATGGAAGCGGTGCTGGTCAAGCGGCTTTACGGCCGCGATCACCTGGCGCAGGTGCTGCTCACCTTCGGCGTCATCCTCGTGCTCGATGAAGGCCGCCAGATCCTGTTCGGCAAGGACGTGCATTCGGTGCCGCCGCCGGCCTGGCTGTCGGGCAGCATCCAGCTTACCGACAACCTGTCCTATCCGGTCTATCGGCTGGCGATCTGCGCGTTCTGCCTGATCGTCGCGGCGGCGATCTTCTGGGTGATCCGCTACACCAAGATCGGCATGATCGTGCGCGCAGGCGCGGAGAACCGTGAAATGACGCGGATGCTCGGCATCAAGTTCGACGTCGTCAACCGCTACGTCTTCGCTGTCGGCATCGCGCTCGCCGCGTTCGGCGGCGCGGTGGTGGCCCCGGTCTCGACCGTCTTCCCCGGCATGGGCGACGGCATGCTGATCCTCTCCTTCGTCGTCGTGGTGCTCGGCGGGCTCGGCGCGATCGCGGGCGCGGCGATCGGCGCGCTGCTGATCGGCCTCACCGATACGTTCGGCAAGGTGTTCTTTCCCAGCATCTCCAGCATCCTGATCTATGTGCTGATGGCGGCCGTGCTGATCTGGCGGCCCAACGGCATTCTCGGGCGGCGGGAGGTCTGACCATGCAAGCGCCTCCCGACAGCCTGCATATCCGCCGCTGGGCAATGGTCGGCGCGCTCTGCCTCGCCGCCGCGATCGCGCTGCCGTTTCTGGTGCCGAGCTACTACACGCAGTTCACGACCAAGGTTTACATCATGGGCATGCTGGCCATGGCGCTGAACCTTGCCGTCGGCCATGGCGGACTTGTCAGCCTGTGTCACGGCGCGTTTTTCGGCGTCGCCGGCTATGCGCTGGCGCTGGCGACGCCGCGCTACGATCCGGCGGCGATCTGGTGGACGCTGCCGCTCGCGGTCGCTACGGCGGCCGCGGTGGCGCTCGTCATCGGCGCGCTGGCGCTGCGCACCCGCGGCATCTACTTCATCATGGTGACGCTCGCCTTCGGCGAGATGCTGTTCTTCCTATTCTTCGACACTCAATTCGCCGGAGGCTCCGACGGCATCTTCATCAATACCAAGCCGGAGATCGCGCTGTTCGGCCTGAGCCTGCTCGACCTCGACAAGCCGCTGTCATTCTATTTCGTCGTGCTGGCGGCGCTCGTCGCGGTGATCGCCGTGCTGATGATGCTGGTGCATTCGCCTTTCGGGCACGCGCTCGCCGCCGCGCGCGACAACGAACGCCGCGTCCGCGCGCTCGGCTTTCCGGTATTCCGCATCCGGCTGACCGCCTTCGCCATCTCCGGCGCGCTGGCGGGCCTCGCCGGCTACTTCGCCGCCGCGCAGTTCGGCTTCGTCGTGCCGCAGATGCTCGGCTGGCACGTCTCGGCGACGGTGCTGGTGATGGT
The DNA here is from genome assembly GCA_040392305.1 of Bradyrhizobium sp. Classification (GTDB taxonomy): domain Bacteria; phylum Pseudomonadota; class Alphaproteobacteria; order Rhizobiales; family Xanthobacteraceae; genus PRO6. The sequence continues at coordinate 8,435 of JBEBWH010000013.1, forward strand.
GCTGATCGGCGGCCTGCGCTCGGTGACGGGACCGCTGGTCGGCGCGCTTGTGCTGCTCGGCCTGGAGGAGGTTCTGAAGGCGACCACCGAATACTGGAAACTGATCGAAGGCATTGTCGTCATTCTTCTCGTGATCGTGTTGCCCAACGGCCTGCGCCAGCTGCTGCCGCATCTGCGCGGCGCCAGGCCGGCCGCGCGTCCGGCGAAAGAAACGCCGCACGCGGTGGATGCCGGCCATGCGTGAGGACACGATCGCGTTGCAGGCGAACGGACTTCTCAAGCGCTTCGGCGGCCTTAGCGCCGTGTCCGACGTCTCGCTCGATGTGCATGTCGGCGAAATCCATGCGGTGATCGGGCCGAACGGCGCGGGAAAATCGACGCTCATCAACCTCCTCGCCGGCGACCTGCTCCCGAATGCGGGCGAGATCCGGCTCGACGGCGCGGCGCTGACGCGACTGCCGCCGCACCGCCGCGCGCGCGCCGGCGTCGGCCGCTCCTATCAGAAGACCACGATCTTCTCCGACTTCACGACCTACGAGAATGTACGCCTCGCCGCGCAGGCGCATGCGGCAAGACCGCTGCGGATGTTCGGCGGCGTCCATGCCGATGCCGACATCAACCGCCGAACCGTGGAGGCGCTCGATCTGGCCGGGCTTGGCGAACGCACTGCCATCGTGGCGCGGCATCTCAGCCATGGCGAGCAGCGCCAGCTCGAAATCGCGATGGTGCTCGCCACCGCGCCGCGCGTCATCCTGCTCGACGAGCCGCTGGCCGGCATGGGACAAAGCGAGGCGCGCCGCATCGTCGATCTCGTCAGAACGCTCAAGCAGGGCCGCGCGGTGCTGATCGTCGAGCACGACATGGATGCGGTGTTCGAACTCGCCGACCGCCTGACGGTGATGGCCGATGGCTGCGTCATCGCCAGCGGTCCGCCCGCCGAGGTGCGGATGCATCCTGCCGTGCGCAGCGCCTATCTCGGCGACGAAGGGAGCCGGCCGTGAGCGCACTCCTTGAAGTCGGACAGCTCGAAGCCTTCTACGGCGCAAGCCAGATCCTCCATGGCATCGATCTCACCGTCGCGCGTGGCGAACAGATCGCGCTGCTCGGACGCAACGGCATGGGCAAGACCACTCTGCTGCGTTCGCTGATGGGGCTGGTCGAGGACTGCCGCGGCCGCATCGCCTTCGCCGGCCGCGACATCCGCGGCGTCGCGCCGGAGATGGTGGCGCTCGCCGGCGTCGCGATGGTGCCGGAGGGCCGCGGCGTGTTCGGCGCGCTCTCCGTCACCGAAAATCTGGTGATGGCGGCCCGCCCCGGCATCGACGGCCGCACCAGATGGACACTGGAACGCATCTTCAAGCTGTTTCCGCGGCTCGAAGCCCGCCGCAACAATGGCGGGCACCAGCTCTCCGGCGGCGAACAGCAGATGCTGACCATCGGCCGCGCGCTCATGACCAATCCCGATCTGCTGCTGATCGACGAGGCAACCGAAGGCCTCGCGCCGCTGGTCGCGCAGACGATCTGGGACACGCTCAGGCTGATCCGCGACGAGGGCGTCGCCTCGATCGTGGTCGACAAGGATTTCCGCACGCTCGGCAAGCTCGCTGACCGCGCGGTGCTGCTCTCCAAAGGCAGCGTCGTGTTCGAAGGCGCACCCGCGGCGCTCGCCGCCCAGCCGGAACTGCTGGAACGGCACCTCGGCGTATAGTTGGCGTATAGTCAGGAAGCCGCGGCGCGCAGCGTTGCGGCCGCCAGCACCGGCGTCACGACATCGAGCAGGCGGGCGGACGCCTCGTCCACGCTCAGCCCGGCGGTATCGACCTGCGCATTGGCGCGGGCGTAGAGCGGCTCGCGGCTGAGCAGGATGGTGCGCAACTCATCCATCGCCGAACGGTCGTCGGCCATTGGCCGCAGATCACCCTGCCTGCGCACGCGGTTCATGTGCTCCTCGGGGCGCGCTTTCAGCCAGACCGTATAGAACGAGGACAGCACGCGGTCGAACGTGAGCGGCTCGGAGACGATGCCGCCGCCGGTCGCGAGCACCATCAGTTCGTTCCGATCGAGCAGCCTCGCCAGCGCCGTCTGCTCCATGCGGCGAAAGCCTTCCTGGCCGTAGAGCGCGATGATCTCGGCGATCGACAGCCCGTTCTGCTGCTCGATTTCCTTGTTGAGTTCGACGAAGCTCCAGCCGATCCGTTGCGCCAACAGCCGCCCCAGCGTGGACTTGCCCGCGCCGCGCAGGCCGATCAGCGCGATCCCGGCGAATGCCGCGTGATGCGGCCCGGCGGCGCCGCCCTGCTCGGCGAGAACGTCCTTGGCGCGCGCGATCTGCGCCGGCGCGGCATTGCGCATCAGATCGCGGATCACCTGCCAGTCGGGCGTCATCTCCGCGACCGGAATCAGATCTTCGAGATGTGCTCCCATCGCGTTCGACACCCGGCGCAGCAGCACGATCGAGACGTTGCCCTTGCCGCTTTCGAGCTGGGCGATATAGCGCTCCGAAATCCCGGACACGCGCGCCAGCACCTTGCGCGACATACCGCGCAGGCCGCGCATCGTCCGCACGCGCCGGCCGAGCTGTTCGAGAAACTCGATCTCTGAAGACGTCGGCTCTGCCATTGCGTGTCACATCATTACTGGGAGTTGCAGTCGGCGCGGGCAACAGACCGATATTGCTGATTCATGAGAAACATAATTCCGAAATAGATTGACAGCAAGGCGAGCTCCGGCTTTTATATGAATTATAATTCAAAAAACTGAGGGAGAAACGCCATGACATCCGGCCATTGCAAATCCGTGGAGTCGGTCCGGGTATCATGAGCGATCAGACCGCCAGCGGCAATGCCGTGACCTATCTGCTCGACCGCAATATCGAGGCCGGGCGCTCGGACAAGATCGTCTTCGTCGATCCGCAATCGCAGCTCACCTACGGCGAACTCGATCGCCGCACCCGGCAGCTCGCCAATCTGCTGCGCCGGCTCGACGTGCGGCGCGAGCAGCGCGTGGCGATGATCATGCTCGACACCGTGGATTTTCCCGTGGTGTTTCTCGGCGCGATGCGCGCCGGCGTCGTTCCGGTGCCGCTCAACACGCTGCTCACCACCGACCAATATGCCTACATGCTGACCGACAGCCGCGCCCGCGTGCTGTTCGTCTCGGAGGCGCTGCTGCCGATGGTCGCCGACCTCGTCGGCCGCCTGCCCGATCTCGAACATGTTGTCGTCTGCGGCGCGAACACGCACGGCCACCTGCGTTTCGCCGACGAACTCGCACGCGAAAGCGAGATCTTCGACACCGTGGCGAGCCATCCCGACGAGCCGGCCTTCTGGCTCTACTCTTCGGGTTCGACCGGCGCGCCGAAGGGCGTGCGCCACATCCATTCCAATATCGCCGCGACCACCGAGACCTATGCGAGGCAAGTGCTCGGCATCCGCGAGGACGATGTCTGCCTGTCGGCGGCAAAGCTGTTTTTCGCCTACGGGCTCGGCAACGCGCTGACCTTTCCGATGTCGGTCGGCGCAACCACCGTGCTGCATCCGGAGCGACCGACACCTGCGGCGATGTTCGACCTGATGCGCCGTCACAGCGCTTCGATTTTCTTCGGCGTGCCGACGCTGTTCGCCGCGATGCTGAGCGACGAGCACTTCAAAAGCGAACCGAAACTGCCCAGCCTGCGCGTCTGCACATCCGCCGGCGAGGCGCTGCCCGAACATGTCGGCGCGACATGGAAGGAGCGCTTCGGCGTCGACATTCTCGACGGCGTCGGCTCCACCGAATTGCTGCACATCTTCGTCTCCAATGCGCCGGGCGACATCCGCTACGGCTCGTCGGGACGCGCGGTGCCGGGCTACACCATCCGCCTGGTCAACGAGAGCGGCGAGGACGTGCCCGATGGCGAGGTCGGCGAGATGCTGGTCAATGCGCCGTCAGCTGCCGAAGGTTACTGGAATCAGCGCGACAAGAGCCGCCGCACCTTCGGCGGCGACTGGACCCGCACCGGCGACAAATACATCCGCGACACGGACGGCCGCTATGTATTCTGCGGCCGTGCCGACGACATGTTCAAGGTGTCGGGCATCTGGGTGTCGCCGTTCGAGGTCGAGAGCGCCTTGATCGCGCATCCGGCGGTGCTGGAGGCGGCGGTGGTGCCGGCCGCCGACGCCGACGGCCTGCTCAAGCCCAAGGCCTATATCGTGCTCAACGGCGCGGCGGCGAGTGACGATCTCGCCGCGGCGCTGAAGGAACACGTCAAGCAGAAGATCGGACCGTGGAAATATCCGCGCTGGATCGAGATCGTCGACAGTCTGCCGAAGACGGCGACGGGAAAGATCCAGCGCTTCAAGCTGCGGCAGTCGGCATGACCGACCGGCCCGGCCAACATCGATGGTGACGCGATGATGCAACTGGCCCCGACCGGCACTCTCAACATCAGTGGCGGCGAGCTGGAATTCCGCATGAGCGGTCCCTCGCCGAAAGATGCGCCGACGCTCGTGCTGCTGCATGAAGGGCTGGGCTCGGCCGCGCTGTGGGGCGACTTTCCCGACCGGCTTGCGGAGGCGACCGGCGCCGGCGTGTTCGCCTATTCGCGCGCGGGCTATGGCGCATCGAGCCCGGCGGCCCTGCCACGCGGCGCCGACTACATGCATCGCGAAGCGCTCGAAGTGTTGCCGCGCGTGCTCGACTCCATCGGCTTCCGCCGCGGCATTCTCATCGGCCATTCCGACGGCGCGTCGATCGCCGCCATCTATGCCGGCGGCGTGCAGGATCATCGCGTGCGCGGCGTGGCGCTGATCGCGCCGCACTTCATCGTCGAGGACATTTCGATCGCCTCGATCGCCGCCGCGAAAACCGCATACGAGCAGGGCGATCTCAAGGAGAAGCTCGCGCGCTGGCACCGCAATGTCGATAACGCCTTCTATGGCTGGAACGATGCATGGCTCGATCCCGCCTTCCGCGGCTGGGACATCTCGGACTATCTCGCCTATATGCGCGTGCCGCTCGCGATCATTCAGGGCGAGCATGACCAGTACGGCACAACGCGCCATATCGAGATCGCGCGCGAGGAATGCTACTGCCCGGTCGATGTCACGCTGATCGCAAACGCCGGCCATTCGCCGCAGCGCGACGCCGCCGACATCACGCTCAAGACGCTCGCCGACTTCGTCAATCGCATCCTGCATCTGCATGGCGAAGGCGTGCTGGACCGCGCGGCGTGACGGCGGCAGAGACCATGCGCCTTCCCTTGCCGCGCTGGGTCTATACGCCCGGCGGCGCGCTGCCGCCCGACGAGGCGGTGCTGGCTCATGCCAAAGCGCTGGTGCCGCAGCGGTTCGACAGGCATGTGCCGCAGGATCATCCCGCGCTCGCCTATGCGCTCGCGCTCAACGACGCCGGCTTCTTCTGGGAAGCGCACGAGATTCTGGAAGCGGTGTGGCGCGCCGCGCCGCAAGGCGGGCGCGATCGCATCCTGTTGCGCGCCTGCATCCAGCTCGCCAATGCCGGGCTGAAGCACCGGCTCGGCCGCCTGCGCGCGATGGCGCGGCTGCTGGCCGAGGCGCAGGCCGAACTCGACGAGCTTCTCCTGCGCGAAAACACGCCGCACGGGGCCGGATTTGCTGATGGCTATCCCGTGGCAAAATTGCGGCAACGGCTTGCCTTGATGATCGATGCAGCCGGACCGGGCACCGGCTGGCTGACATTGGGATCGAATCAGAACACCATGCAAGAAAGTGCATAATTTTAGCGAACCAGAGTAGACGGCGTCGACAACATGAATTATTATGCATGCTGTCGCCAGCCCGAAAACATAACGAGGAAACCCATGGCAGTGGAGGAGCGCAAGCTCGCGAACGGCGCCGAGCGGATCGATTTCCAGACGGATCCGTCGCGCTACCGGCACTGGTCGCTTGCCGTTGACGGCGAGGTGGCGACGCTGACGCTGGACGTCGATGAGGACGGCGGGCTGTTCGAGGGCTACCAGCTCAAGCTCAACTCCTACGACCTCGGCGTCGATATCGAACTGGCCGATGCGGCGCAGCGGCTGCGCTTCGAGCATCCGGCGGTGAAAGTGGTGGTGCTGCGCTCGGGCAAGAACCGGGTGTTCTGCGCCGGCGCCAATATCCGCATGCTGGCGGGCGCGAGCCACGCCCACAAGGTCAACTTCTGCAAGTTCACCAACGAGACGCGCAACGGGCTGGAGGACTCCAGCGAGAACTCCGGCCAGCGCTTCATCTGCGTCGTCAACGGCACCGCCGCCGGCGGCGGCTATGAACTGGCGCTCGCCGCCGACCACATCATCCTCGCCGACGACGGCTCCGCCGCCGTGGCGCTGCCGGAGGTGCCGCTGCTCGCGGTGCTGCCCGGCACCGGCGGGCTGACGCGCGTGGTGGACAAGAGGAAAGTGCGGCGCGACCACGCCGATTACTTCTGCACCATCGAGGAAGGCATCAAGGGCCGGCGCGCGGTGCAGTGGCGGCTGGTGGACGAGATCGCGCCCAACTCGCGGCTGGATGCGCGGCTTGCCACCCGCATCAAGGAGTTCGCCGAGAAATCGCAGCGCAACGGCGATAGTGGCGCGGGCGTCAAGCTCACGCCGCTCACGCGCGAGTTCGGCGAGACAGGCGTGCGCTACAGCCATGTCACCGTGGACATCGACCGCGACAAGCGCATCGCCACATTGTCCATCAAGGCGCCGACCGCAGCCCCGCCCGCCGACATGGCCGGCGCGTTGGCGCAGGGCGCCGACTTCTGGCCGCTCACGGTGGCGCGCGAACTCGACGACGCCATCCTGCATATGCGCCTGAACGAGACCGGCATCGCCATGCTGGTGTTCCGCACCCATTACGACAACGAGGGCGACGCCGCGCATATCGCCGCCTGCGACGCGCTGCTCGCGGCCAACAAGGATCACTGGTTCGCCAACGAAATCCGTCATTACTGGAAGCGGGTGCTGAAGCGCATCGACGTCACTTCGCGCACGCTGGTGACGCTGGTCGAGCCGGGCTCGTGCTTCGTCGGCACGCTGGCCGAGCTGATCTTCGCCGCCGACCGCTCCTATATGCTGATCGGCCAGCGCGATGGCGACAACCGCGCGCCGCCGACCATCACTTTGACATCGGCGAACTTCGGCCCCTATCCGATGAGCCACGGCCTGACGCGGCTGCAATCGCGCTTTCAGGCCGACCCCTCGCAAGTGGATGCCGTGCGCGAAAAGATCGGTGCGGCGCTCGACGGCGGCGAAGCGGAAGACTTAGGGCTCGTCACCTTCGCGCTCGACGACATCGATTGGGACGACGAGGTGCGCGTGTTCATGGAGGAGCGCGCGAGTTTCTCGCCGGACGCGCTGACCGGCATGGAAGCGAACCTGCGCTTCGTCGGGCCGGAGACCATGGAATCGAAAATCTTCGCGCGCCTGACCGCGTGGCAGAACTGGATTTTCCAGCGCCCCAACGCGGTCGGCGACAACGGTGCACTCAGCCGCTACGGCTCCGGCGAGCGGCCTGAGTTCGACATGACGCGGGTTTGATTGTTTCTCACCCTCCCGCGAAAGGGGAGGCGGCGGAGAAGGACGAACATGTCCCGGGCGCGTCGCCGCGCGCGAGTGAGGCGACGCAGAACCGGGACCGCCACGACGGCGACCTTTGAATGGTCCCGGCTCTGCGATGCACCGCGTTGCGCTGCATCGCGTCCGGGACACGAGACGGGACAGGAGCACGCCATGAACATCATGAACGTCGATTACACCACCAAGATTCCGAACAACGTCGATCTCGCCGCCGACCGCCAGGTGCTGAAGGCGCTGGAGGGCTGGCACCCCGGCTATCTCGACTGGTGGAACGACATGGGGCCGGAGGGCTTTCAGGAGTCGCTGGTCTACCTGCGCACCGCGGTCAGCGTCGATCCCAAGGGCTGGGCCAAGTTCGATTACGTGCGCATGCCGGAATATCGCTGGGGCATTCTGCTGGCGCCGGCCGACGCCGACCGGCAGGTCAATTTCGGCCAGCACAAGGGCGACAAGGCATGGCAGGAAGTGCCCGGCGAATACCGTGCCATGCTGCGCCGCCTCGTCGTCATCCAGGGCGACACCGAGCCCGCCTCCGTCGAACAGCAGCGCCACCTCGGCAAGACCGCGCCCTCGCTCTACGACATGCGCAACCTGTTTCAGGTCAATGTCGAGGAAGGCCGCCATTTGTGGGCGATGGTCTATCTGCTGCAAAAATATTTCGGCCGCGACGGCCGCGAGGAGGCCGACGACCTCTTGCGCCGCCGCTCCGGCGACGAGGATTCACCACGCATGCTGGGCGCCTTCAACGAGGCGACGCCGGACTGGCTGTCGTTCTTCATGTTCACCTTCTTCACCGACCGCGACGGCAAGATGCAACTGGAGAGTCTGGCGCAGTCCGGCTTCGATCCGCTGTCGCGCACCTGTCGCTTCATGCTGACGGAAGAAGCGCACCACATGTTCGTCGGCGAGACCGGGGTGGGGCGCGTGCTGCAGCGGACCTGCGAGGCGATGAAGGCGGCCGGCATCGACGATCCGACCGACATCGAGAAAGTGCGCGCGCTCGGCGTCATCGACCTGCCGACCATGCAGAAGAAGATGAACCTGCATTACTCGCTGTCGCTCGATCTGTTCGGCTCGGAGGTCTCGACCAACGCCGCCAATTTCTACAATGCCGGCCTGAAGGGCCGCTTCCAGGAAACCAAGATCGAGGACGACCATCGCCTGACCGCCGACACCTATCCGGTGCTCAAGCTGGTCGATGGTCAGATCACGCTGGTGGACGAGCCGGCGCTGACCGCGCTCAACATGCGGCTGCGCGACGACTACACCGCCGACTGCGCCAAGGGCGTCGAGCGCTGGAACAAGATCATCGAGAAGGCCGGCGTCAATTTCCGGCTGGAGCTGCCGCACACCGCGTTCCATCGCCAGATCGGCGAATTCGCCAATGTGCAGGCGACGCCGAAGGGCCTGCTCTTGAGCGAAGCCGAATGGCAGAAGGTGCGCGACGACTATCTGCCGTCGCTGGCCGATGGCGACTTCATCGCTTCCCTGATGCAGCCGGTGATGGAGCCGGGCAGGTTCGCGGGCTGGATCTCGCCGCCGAAGGTCGGCATCGACAACAAGCCGGGCGATTTCGAGTATGTGCAGATCGCGGCGTGATGCACGGGCGTGCCCCGGGCGCGTTGCGGCAAGAAGTGTCGCGACGCAGAACCGGGGCCGTTACAAACGAAGGTCTATCTGGCGGTCCTGGACGCGGTGCAGCGTTTTGACGATGCACTGCAGAGCCGGGACCGTCACAAAAGCCGAATGTCCGGCGGCCCCGGATCAGCTGCGCATCGCTGCGCGCTGCGCAGCATCCGGGGCAAGCGCAACGTCGCGATCCCTCTGGCGGTCCCTGCTCAGCGGCGCACCGCTGCGCGCTGCACCGCGTCCGGGACACGAGGTGAAATCATGAGCGCTCCCCTCAAGAAGCAGCACCTGATCGATCCCGAGATCTGCATCCGCTGCAACACCTGCGAGGAAACCTGCCCGATCGACGCCATCACCCATGACGACAACAACTATGTCGTCAATGTCGATATCTGCAATTACTGCATGGACTGCATCTCGCCCTGCCCGACCGGCGCGATCGACAACTGGCGCGTGGTGCAAACGCCCTATTCGCTGGACGAGCAGTTCTCATGGGATGAACTGCCGGCGCAGCAGGAGTTCGAGAACGTCGCCGCGGCGGTAACAGTCGAGGCGCTGGAGGACGACATCGGCGCGCTGCTCGAAGAGGCGCGCAAAGGGCTTGGCGGCAAGGCGGTGGCGCCGCATTCGGCCAGCAAGCCGAGCGTCAATCTGTACAATCGCGGCAAGCCGGCGCTCGCCACCCTCACCGGCAACTTCCGCCTGACCGCGGCCGACGCCGACAGCGACGTGCGGCATCTCATTCTCGACTTCGGCGATCATCCTTTCCCGGTGCTGGAAGGCCAGAGCATCGGCATCGTCGCGCCGGGCGTGGACGAGAGCGGCCAGCCGCACCGCGTGCGGCTGTACTCGATCGCCAGTTCGCGCGACGGCGAGAAGCCGAACAGCAACAATCTCGCGCTCACCGTGAAGCGCGAGCCGCAGGGCGTGTGCTCGAACTATCTGTGCGACCTGCCGCGCGGCGCGAAGGTGGAAGTCACCGGGCCGTTCGGCGCGACATTCCTTTTGCCGAACGATCCCGCCGCCAACATCGTGATGATCTGCACCGGCACCGGCTCCGCGCCGATGCGCGCCTTCACCGAGCGCCGCCGCCGCGCCATGCCGGATGCGGCCGGACGCATGCTGTTGTTCTTCGGCGCGCGGCGACCGCAGGAACTGCCCTATTTCGGCCCGTTGCAGAAGGTGCCTGATAAATTGCTCGGCAAGTATCTGTGCTACTCGCGGGTGTCGGGCGAGCCGCGCACCTATGTGCAGGACCGCATCCGCACCGAGGCGGCACAGATCGCAACTCTGCTCGGCGATGCGCAGACTTATATCTACATCTGCGGCCTCAAGGGCATGGAGAGCGGCGTCGATGAAGCCTTCGCCGACGCCTGCCGCCATGCCGGGATGGAGTGGGCCGCGCTCAAGACCGCGATGCGCGAAGGCGGCCGCTACCACGTCGAGACGTATTGATTTATTTCATGCAGGAAATTTTTTTGTCGATCGCGAAAAATCCTGCGATCGTCATGTCCGTGCCTGTCGCGGGCATAACGATCGGGAGCGCAGTGCCGGTGTTGTCGTCATGGCCGGGCTTGACCCGGCCATCCACGTCTTGATGTCGTGAACCACCCAAAAAACGTGGATGCCCGCAACAAGTGCGGGCATGACGGTGGTGGGGTTGGAAGCATCATCCGATTTCATCTGATCGGGCCACGCTTCAGCACGCACACGCAATCAGTCGCGCAGCAGCTCGTTGATGCTGGTCTTGGACCGGGTGCGCTCGTCGACGCGCTTGACGATGACGGCGCAAGCCGTGGACGGACCCATGCTGCCGTCGGGCAGCGGCTTGCCCGGCAGCGCGCCCGGCACCACCACCGAATAGGCCGGCACCTCGCCGACGAACACCTCGCCGGTCGCGCGATCGACGATCTTGGTCGACGCGCCGAGGAACACGCCCATCGCCAGCACCGCGCCCTGCCGCACCACGACGCCCTCGGCCACTTCCGAGCGCGCGCCGATGAAGCAGTCGTCCTCGATGATGACCGGGCCGGCCTGCAGCGGCTCCAGCACGCCGCCAATGCCGACGCCGCCCGACAGATGCACATTCTTGCCGATCTGCGCGCAGGAGCCGACCGAGGCCCAGGTGTCGACCATGGTGC
>JBEBWH010000014.1:0-19727 GCA_040392305.1 Bradyrhizobium sp.
CTTCGACACCTACAAGAACAAAGTCCTGGTCTTTGCGATTTCCGGAATGATTGCGGGCCTCGCCGGAAGCCTGCTGTCCATCAGCACCGAAAGCGCGAGCTATACTTTGTTTTCTCCGGAAGTTTCGACGCAGGTGGTCTTCTATACCTTTATCGGCGGTTCCGCGTTCTTCTTTGGGCCGGCGATTGCTGCTGCGGTGCTGGTTGCTCTTCCTTATCAGCTTTCAAATTACACTCATGCCTGGCCGCTGTATCAGGGAATGCTGTTCATGGTGGTGATGCTAACCGCGCCGCTCGGGATCGCAGGCCTGTTCGGTCCCGCCGCGAGCGATCGAAGTCGCGACAATGCCACGAGGTCGTTCAAACGGCTTCTGCTCGGCGTCGCGGCGGTTGGCCTCATGGCTGTCTGCATTGAATCGGCGCGAAGGCTCGACTGGTCTGCACTGCTGGAGTTCGTCACGGACAACAATGCCGGTCTCTGGTTGGTTCTGGCTGCTTTTCTCGGCGGGGTGATGTTCGTTCTTTGTCGACGGTTTGCTGGCAGGGGTGCCTCGAACGACTCGTTGGCCGCCCGAAAGCTGACGACCGCCCCCATGGTGTTCGCACCAACAACCAATGATGTCCGAGATGAGTGTTCCCGCCACGAGACGCAAGCGATTGAGCCATGATTGACAATCTGCATTCCGCCTCCAAGGCTGCGGGAAACCCGGTGATCGAGCTCAAGGGCCTGCATAAAAAATTTGGAGAGCTCCGCGTTATCCAGGAGCTTGATCTTGCCGTACGTCAGGGCGAGCGACACGCGCTGATCGGACCGAACGGCGCCGGCAAATCCACGCTGTTTGCACTGATATCGGGCCTTATACGGCCAACGTCGGGCGAGATTCTTCTGCGCGGAGAAAATATTGTCGGTGTCGCTCCGCATCTGATCAATCGCGCAGGCGTGGGACGGTCCTTTCAGATCACGAATATTTTTCCGAATCTCTCTGTCCTTGAGAACATCCGCATCGGCATTCTGGCTCGGTATGACATTCGTTTCGGCCTAACCAGGACAATCCGCGGCATGGCGGCAATCAATGAAGAGGCGATGGCGCTGATCGAATCTGTCCACCTGGCGAAGAAAGCCGGTGTGCTTGCGGGCGTTCTGTCATACTCGGAGCAACGGGCACTGGAGATCGGTCTCACGTTGACGACGAATCCTACGATCATTCTTCTGGACGAGCCGACCGCCGGTATGTCCAAGGACGAGACCCAGCAGATTATCGCGTTGATCCAAACCGTAAGTGGAGGGCGCACATTGTTGGTGGTCGAACATGACATGGATGTCGTCTTCAATCTTTGCGACCGCATTTCGGTACTCGTCTATGGCAACATCCTGGCGAGCGGCGATCCGGAAGCCATCCGGTCGAATCTCAAGGTTCAGGAGGCCTATCTGGGCGAGGGCTTCGCATGATCCAGCTTAGCGTCTCCAACCTTCATGCGCATTATGGCCAAAGCCACGTGTTGCAGGGCGTCACCTTCGACGTGCAAGCCGGGTCGATCACGACGATTCTCGGTCGCAACGGGTCGGGTCGATCGACCACGCTGAAAGCGATAATGGGAATTGTTGCACCGACGGGCGGTAGCGCGAAGCTCAAAGGCTTTGAACTCGCGAGCCTGTCGCCGACGCGGATTTCCCGCGCGGGCATCGCTTATGTTCCTGAGGAGCGGCTGGTCTTCCCGAACCTCACGGTTCACGAGAATCTTCTGGTTGGCCGGCAAAAGGTGCGTCGCGACGCGCCGGCCTGGAGCGTCGCGGACATGTATGGACATTTTCCCCGGCTGTCGGAGCGCCGCAATCAGCTTGCTGGGACGCTTTCCGGTGGAGAGCAGCAGTTGCTGACGCTCTGCCGATCGCTTCTCGGGAATCCGACCATCATCCTCGTGGACGAGCCGACCGAAGGACTTGCGCCGCAGATCGTCGCGCAGATCCGCGACGTGCTGCTCGAGATCAAGCGTCGCGGCGTGACGATTCTGCTCGTGGAACAGAAACTGACGATGGCGCTTCAAATCAGCGACGATGTGCTGGTGATGGGGCAGGGAGAGATCGTTTACAGCGGAACAGCTGCGGAATTTCGGCAGAATACGTCTATCCGCAAGCGGTGGCTTGATGTCGCCTGATCGTTCGAAGGCTCTGCCCGTCCTATAAGGCTTTTCGCATTTGAAAAATTGCTTGTGGGCGAGCATGAGGTTGACTGTTTGTTTGAATACAAGTATTTTGTATGTAAGCTAACAAATTTAGCTTGCGCTTTCTCGTAATGTGGTTCTTCCTCGGGAACGCCTCATTCGATCAACGAAATATCATAATCCCGCAAGGGTAACTTCGATAAGGGCATGGCATGAAAGTCGGACTGACGTATTCGATCAGCGCGCCGAAGGACTCGACAGTTGTAGAGGGCTTTCGGGATACGGTGGAGCACGTTCTTCTCGCCGAGCAGTTGGGCTACGAGTGCGCCTTGGTGAGCGAGCACCATTTTCTCAAGAACGACATGCTGCCGTCACCGCTGATTGCTGTCAGTTACCTGGCGGCCAAGACGGAGCGCATCAAGCTCGGCACGGGTCTGCTGTTGCTGCCGTTGCATGATCCTGTCCGGGTAGCGGAAGACACGGCCGTTGTGGACGTTGTGTCGAATGGGCGCCTGATTCTTGGTCTCGGTCAGGGTTTCAGACCGGAAGAATTCGATGGCTTCCATCGCAACCTCGGGGATCGCAACAAGCTGATGCGTGAGGGTCTGCAGTTGCTGCGTCGGTTCTGGACCGAGAAGGATGTGACCTTCGAAGGCGAGATGTTCAACTACAAGAATCTGAACGTCACGCCGAAGCCGCTGCAGAAGTCTCCGCCGATCTGGATCGGCGCGAAAATGCCGGGCGCCATCAAGGTCGCTGCCGATCTTGGCGACGTCTGGTATGCGGATCCGATCACCCCGCTGCATCTGATCCAGGAGCGTCGGGAGGGCTGGCTTGCCGCGCTCGACGAGAACGGCAGGGGGCGCGACAGCGCGTCCATGGCCTACTACCGGGAGTTCTTCGTTGGTCCGACCACGGAAGCTGCTTGGGAAAATGGTGGCAATGGCATCATCAAGGAGTATGGCGGATATCTCGCCATGGGTCATCTCGTGACGCATGACGGAAAGCTGATCCCCAAGGACCGGAAGGATCTCGTTCCGGATATCGTCAGGCAGCGGGCGACCGTCGGCGACCCGCAGGCTTGCGTGGACGATCTGCTGCGGATCAAGGGCCAACTCGATCTCGATCACATGATCCTGAAGATGAAGTACTTCGGCGTTCCGAGCGAGAACGTGAAGGCGTCCATGCGTCTCGCGGCAGAGAAAGTGCTTCCGAAGCTGAACTAGGACGAGGACGACGATGACCTATATCGGGCGCGACATTCCCGGGCGCAATAACGAGCGCCTGGTGCAGGGGCGAGGTTTGTTTGCTGCCGATGTTCAGCGACCGGGACAATGCTGGGTCGCGCTCGTCAGAAGTCCTCATGCCCATGCAAATGTGGGCGAGATACGAACGGCGGCCGCGCTGGCTGTGCCCGGCGTGGTCGCTGTCGTGACCGGAAAGGATATTGCGGAAGATTCTAAGCCGTACTCCTTCATGCTTCCTCCGGACGTAGGGCTGAACGAAGCCGACATGCAAGGAAAGAAGCTGCGCAAATATGTTCTCGCGACCGATTGGATCGGCTATTGCGGACAGCCCGTAGTGGCAGTCGTCGCCGAAAGCCCCAATATCGCAGCCAGGGCGGCGGAACTGGTCGAGGTTGAATACATTGAGCTGCCCGTGGTCAGTGATATTAACGCGGCGCTGCGGCCTGCCTCGCCCGCAGCCATACCAGGGTGGCCGGACAATCTTCTTTTCCAAACCACTTATCAGCGTGGAGACGCGGCCTCGGCCTTCACGCGCGCCGATGGCACTCTGCGCGGCACGGTGAAAGTGCAGCGTCACGTCCCCGTTCCACTCGAGCCCCGCGCCTATGTCGCTGAGTACGATTATCGCGCCGGTCGCCTGACGATCTGGGCATCCACCCAGATGCCGCATACCTTGCGGTCGCTTCTCGCCGGCGGTTTGGGAATGGACAGTGAGGATGTCCATGTCATTCAGCCGAATGTCGGCGGCGCCTTTGGCGCGAAAACGCCTGGAAACGACGAGGAAGTCATCGTCGCTGTGCTGGCGCGGCGTTTGCGTCGTCCGATCTGCTGGATCGAGGAGAGATCCGAGTATTTTCTGGCGGGCGGCCACGCCCGGGAAACGCTTATCAATTTTGAAGTCGGCTATACCCGAGCCGGTCGGATCTGCGGGTTGAAGGCGGATATCGTCGCCGATGTCGGCTTGCCGCAGGGTGCGTGGATCCAGTCCTATGTGACGGCTTATTGCGTGCCGGGTGCTTATGTCGTGGACGACTGCGAAGTCCGGGTTCGCTCGGTGGTCACCAACAAATGCCGCTGGGGCGGGTATCGCGGCTTTGGCAAGGAATCCGCATCCTACTTTATGGACCGGGTGCTCGATCGCATTTCCGATGCGACGGGCGTCGATCGACTGGAAGTCAGATTCCGGAATTTCATTCCGGCGGATGCGTTTCCCTACGATCAGGTTTCGGGGGCGCTGATCGACAGCGGAAATTACCAGGGCGCAATGCAGCAACTGATCGCGCAGATTGACTTGGATGGTCTGCGGGAGGAGCAGAAAGCCGCGCGCGCGCAAGGGCGTCTGCTAGGCATCGGCTTTGCTTTCGAGGTTGCGCCCGAAGGCTGCTCGATGCCCAACAGCGACATGCTGCAGGGATGGGACGGCACGACCGTGCGTCTCGATCCCAGAGGGCGCGTGACGGTCTTAACGGGCGTCACCTCGCCGGGAAGCGGCAACGAGACAGGTATTGCTCAGATTGTCGCCGATACGCTGGGCGTGTCCTTGGACAGCGTCAATGTCATGCAAGGAGACACGGATACCTGTCCTTACGGATTGGGCAATTTCAGTTCGCGCAGCACGATGATCGGCGGTTCCGCGGCGATGCTTGCCGCGCATGATATCCGCGACAAGCTGGTTACCGTAGCAAGCCGGTTGATGCAGGCCGATGTCTCTGAACTGGCGATTGGAGGAGACAAGATTTATGTGCGCGCGGCGCCCGATCGACATATTCCGATCAAGCAGGTCGCCCGCGCCATCTACAGCGGCGCCTTCGCCCCGCATATGGAGGGGATCGAGCCTGGCCTCGAGGTGACGAGGTACTTCCGCATCGGCAACGTGCACCATCAGCCAAAGGGGCAGGGACGTTTCAGTCCCTATCCGACGTGGCCGTACATGGCCGCCGCCGCGCTCGTTGAGGTCGACCGTGAATCCGGCTTCGTCAAGGTTCTCCGTTATTTTGCTGTTCACGACTGTGGCAAGATCATCAATCCGATGTTGGTCGATGGGCAGATCCATGGAGCTATCGCTCAGGGGCTCGGCGGCACTTTGTATGAGGAACTGATCTACGACGACGTCGGCCAGCTCCTGACGACGACGCTGATGGATTACACGCTGCCGACGGCGCTCGAAATGCCATCGCAGATCACACTGGGGCATCAGGAAACGCTGACCTTCGCTACGCCGCTCGGAACCAAGGGCGCGGGAGAAACCGGCCTCGGTTCGACCATGAACGCAATTGTGAGCGCCGTGGAAGATGCACTGGAGATTCCGGGGGTTGCCCTGATGGAGCTGCCGCTTAAACCTCATCGCGTGTGGCGTGCAATCAGGGAGGTCGAGCGCCATGCATAAGAACAAGCCGCGCCCCGTCCGGATCGCGCTGATCCAGCAGGCCGAATTGGCGGCGGACCCCGAGCGGAACAAGGCCGATCTTTGTCGCGTCATAGACCAGCTTGCGGGTGACGCAGACTTCGTGATGCCGACGGAGCTCGCAACGACCCCATATTTCGGCGCTGTTCATGACAGATCGCTGGAGGCATGGGCGGATACGCTCGATGGCTCTTTCCTTGCCCGGATCAAGGACATCGCCGCCCATCGTCGCTGCACCGTGCTGCTGCCGATCTATCTCAAGTCTGCCGATGGAATATTCGTCAACGCGGTCGTGGTTGTCGGCTCCGACGGGCGTCTGGTTCAGGGGCATGTTCGGGGTCGGGAGCCGGTTTCCCACTACGCCAAGGTGCATTTGCCTTCGGCCCGGCGGGACGGCAGAGGCATCGACGAGCCATTCTATTTTCGCCGTGGCGACTGCTTTCCGGTGTTCGAGACGCCGCACGGCCGGATCGGTACCTTGACATGCTACGACCGCCGTTTTCCGGAAGCCTGGCGCTCGCTCGCGTTGGCGGGGGCGGAACTGATTTTCATGCCGTCCTGCGTGCCGGCCTGGCGTCCGAGTGCGATGGCTTCGACCGGTGACATGTTCGTCGCGGAGCTGCGGACGCGCGCCTGCGAGAATGGAGTTTTCGTTGCTGCCTGCAATCGGGTAGGAGACCAGACCTTTCAGAATACGGTGACGCATTTCATCGGCGGAAGCTGCGTGATCGATCCGGCCGGCGGGTTGGTCGGTGAGGCTTCCGCGACGCGCGCGGCCAACCTCACCGTCGGAATCGATCTCGACGACGTCCGGCGAGTGCGCCGTCGGCTGACCTTGCTGGAAGATCGTCAAGTTGATGCCTACGACCTTCAGGCTCAGCGTCGGCCCCCGAATCTCTGATAGGACGACGCATGATCACCGCCGAATTCGATTATGAAGCGCCAGCCGATCTTGACCGCCTCCTTGATATTCTTCGCCGTGATGCGGAGGATACCAAGCTCTTAGCTGGGGGAATGACTCTGGTGCCGATGCTGAATCTCGGATTGCTCTCGCCTGATCTGTTGATCAGTCTTCGCGATATCCCCGATCTGAGTGGTGTTATTGAGCAGCCGGATTGTATCGTCGTCGGAGCGATGACCAGGCATCACGTTGTTGCAAGCGATCCGCTTGTCCGGCGGTTTGCGCCGCTGCTCGGTCTCTCTGCCGGCTTGATCGGTGATGTGCAGGTGCGGAATCGCGGCACACTGGGAGGGAGTCTGGCGCATGCCGATCCGGCTGCCAACTATCTGCCGGCAGTCATCGCTTTGGAATCTGATATCGCGCTTGCAGGATCATCTGGTCGCCGTGTGGTTCCCGCCAAAGATTTCTTCTGCGGCATCATGACGACGCAGTTGGAGAAGGACGAGCTTATCGTGAGCGTTAAGATTCCGAAGCAGATAATGCTGACGGGCTTCGGTTTCCGAAAATTTACACGGGTCAAAGGCAACTTTCCAATCGTCTGCGCCGCGGCACTTTGGGACTTTGAGAAAGATACAGGCAAGCTGGTCATTGGCGGCGCGACCGCGACACCGGCGATTGTTGATGTGTCGTCACATGAGGTTGCGGCACAGCCCGTCGTTGGCGATCTGATCCGCGCGGCGATCAAGGAGCCGCTCGAAGATCAGAACGGCGATGCTGAATACAAGCTGGAAATGGCGGTTGTTTTCGGCGTTCGGGCTCTGACGGACGCGCGCGCCGACGGCAGCGCAAAGAAGGTAGCGGGGCGGTGAACAAGCAGATCAACGTGACGGTGAATGGCGTCGTGCGCTGTGTCGAGATCGATACGCGTGTTCGGCTCGTCGATGTCATTCGCGACACCTTGCGGTTGACCGGCACGCACCTTGGTTGCGGTACCGGAAGTTGCGGGGCCTGCACCGTCATGCTGAACGGACGCACCGTTAAGTCGTGCTGTACGCTCGCCGTCGATGTCGACGGCGCGTCGATCTCGACGATCGAAGGCGTCGGCGATGATGGTCGGCTCCATCCGGTTCAGGAGGCGTTCGCCGAGTGTCATGGTTTGCAGTGCGGGTTCTGTACGCCCGGCATGATCTTGAGCGCGCTCCAACTGCTCGAAAACAATCCGGCTCCCGACGACGAGCAGATCCGCGAAGGGATCGCGGGAAACATCTGTCGCTGCACCGGCTACGTCAACATTGTTGTCGCCATCCGGGAGGCGGCCAAGCGTATGTCGCACGCGAGCTCTGACTGAATCGAGGAAGGCATCATGCCGCTTTTCAACTATCAATGTCAAAAATGTACGGCCGTCTTCGAGGCCCTGGTTGACGTTGGCG
Organism: Bradyrhizobium sp.; assembly: GCA_040392305.1. Lineage (GTDB taxonomy): Bacteria > Pseudomonadota > Alphaproteobacteria > Rhizobiales > Xanthobacteraceae > PRO6. The sequence continues at coordinate 8,145 of JBEBWH010000014.1, forward strand.
ACAAGAAGTCCGTTCGCTGTACGCGTTGCGGCAGTGCAAGCAAGCGGCAGGCTGTCTCGTCCTTTCGGATCATTGGCGGCAAATCGGGACCGGGCAATGCGCCTGGCCGTACCGGCGCCGATTTCATTTCAAGCCCTGACAGCTTTGTCTCCGCGATGAACTCGTTCGGCGACAAGATCGGCGACCGGTTGTCGAACCGTCAGATGGAAAAGGCCGTAGAACAACTCAAGCAGGCGAAGAGATAGCTCCGATGGATCTGATCTTGCGCAATGCCAAGGCCGTGACCGCGGGAGGCTGCTCTCTGGTCGATATCGGGATTCAAGGTGGCCGTATTGTGCAGATGGGAGGACAGATGTCGGCCCGTCGCGAGATCGATGCATTCGGTCAGACGGTGACGCCGGGTGGGGTGGATGCGCATGTGCACCTGACGCCGCCAAGCCGGCGCTCGCGCGAGGTCAATTGGTCGGACGATTTTGAATCCGGAAGCAGGGCCGCAGCAGCAGGCGGTATCACCACCGTCGGCAATATGAGCTTTCCGGAAGGCGATGAAACCATAATGGAGGGCGTCGCGCGCGACGTGACCGAGGCGCGATCGCTGTCCATCGTCGATTTTTTTATGCACCCGGTGTTGTTGAGGCCGACGGAAAAGAGCCTCGAAAGTATCGCGCCGCTGCATGAAGCCGGCCATACTTCGTTGAAGTTCTTTATGTCGTATGGAAATTTTGATCGCAAGCTGCCGGATTTTCTCCAAGCTATGAAGATCGTAAAGGATGCTGGGGGCATCGCGCTGATCCATTGCGAGGATGCGGCCATCATGGCTTGCTGCTGCGATGCGCTGCGAAAGCTTGGAAAGACTAATCCGGAATACTATCCCGCGACGCGGCCGGTCTTCGCAGAGGTTGTCTCGACGCATCGGGCAGTGGCCTTCGCCGAGGCCACAAGCTGCCCCGTTTACGTCGTGCATCTGGCGAGCGCGCAAGCGCTGCTGGCCTGTCAGGACGGCCGTAATCGCGGACTGCCGGTCTATGTAGAAACCAGGCCGCTCTACCTCCATCTCACTGCGGATCGATATGCGGCGCCTGATGGAGCCAAATATGCGGGCGCTCCGCCGCTGCGGGCGAAGTCAGATGTGGACGCGCTCTGGGCCGGGCTACAGTTCGGCAGCATTGATACCCTCGCTTCCGATCACGCACCCTGGTCGCTTCAGGACAAGCTCGATCCTGCATTCGATGCAACGAACCTGCGTCAGGGCGTGGCCGATCTCGAAACCGGGTTGCCGATGCTGATGTCGGCGGGCGTCCGCACCGGCCGTTTGAGTCTGGAGCGGTTTGTTGCGGTCACATCCACCAACCCGGCAAAATTATTCGGTCTTTATCCGCAGAAGGGCACCATTGCCGTAGGCTCCGATGCGGATCTCGTGGTCTGGAACGAGAATGAAACTCGGATCATCGACGGATCAAAGATGCATAGCCGTTGCGACTATTCGCCTTACGACGGCTTCGAGGTCACCGGATGGCCGAAGTGGACCCTGAGCAGGGGCGACATCATCGTCGAGGACGGACAGGTGGCCGGTGCACTCGGGCGGGGGGGGCTGGTGCCGCGCGGCCCCCATCAGATGATCTAGAGCGTGGTCCGGCCAAGTTGAAATCAAAAGAGAAGCAAAGTGGGCGAGCAACATGGCGTATGAGTTGACATCCGAGCAGAGTATTTTTGCACAGAGCGTACGCGGGCTTGCGGAAAGGCACCTGACGAATGATGCGCTCAAGCGGGCGCACGATCCTGCATTCCCGTTCGACGTCGCGAGACTGATGGCGAGGAACGGCCTGCTGGGGATAATGCTGCCGGAGCAGGATGGCGGCCAAGGCGGTACCGTCTTCGACGCGATCGTGGCGATCGATCAGGTTGCGCAGATCTGCCCGCGTAGCGCCGATGTCGTTCAGGCAGGAAATTTCGGACCGATCCGTACGTTCGCGGAATTCGCGACCCAGGACCAGAAGGATCGATTTTTGCCCGACCTGCTGGCCGGCAATACGGTGATCAGCCTTTGCATGAGCGAGCCTCAGGCAGGCTCCGCGGTGACGGAACTGTCAACCCAGGCCAAGTTTGATGGCGGCAACATCGTCATCAACGGTACCAAGGTTTTCTCGACGCATAGTCCTGATGCGTCGGTGTTCCTGGTCTATGTCCGGTTCGCGCCGGGTGTCGACGGGATCGGCGCCGTTCTCGTCGAGCGCGATGCGCCCGGCCTCGAGATTAGCCCGCCCAGTTCGTTCATGAACGGCGAGCACTGGTGTTCGCTCTTCTTCGACAACTGCCGCGTTCCGAAGAGCAACCTGCTGCTCGGTCCCGGCGGGTTCAAAAACCTCATTTCGGGCTTCAATGTGGAGCGTCTGGGCAATTCGGCGCGTTCGCTTGCGCTTGGTAAATTCGCCTTCAACCTCGCGCGGGAGCACGCGTCGGTTCGCCGTCAGTTCGGTCGGGAGCTCTGTGAATTCCAGGGGCTCCAATGGAAGTTCGCGGACATGGCCCTCAAGCTGGAGTCAGCCGAATTGCTGCTCCATCGCGCGGCCCATTCGAAGGACGCCGCAGGGCTGCCTGACGGATACGCAACCGCAATGGCCAAGCTCGCCTGCAACGAGGCCGGCCACTATGCGGCCAACGAATCTCTCCAAGTAATGGGTGCTACGGGATTCAGCCAGGAAGCGCTCGCAGAGTACTGCCTGCGCCGTACTCGAGGCTGGATGATCGCCGGAGGTTCGGTCGAGATTTTGAAGAACCGTATCGCCGAAAACGTCTTCCAACGTCGCTTCTCGCAGAAGGGCGGGCAGAAATGATTATGCATGCACGGCTTGATCGAGAGCTGAGATTAATAACCCGAATCTTTGGGGATTTGTAGCGACATGGGAGGCGTACTCGAAGGTATTCGTGTTCTCGATTTTGGACGATATATCGCCGGCCCTTTCTGCGGGTGTCTGCTTGCGGAACTGGGTGCGGAAGTCATTCGGATCGAAAAGGTTGATGGAAGCGAGGATCGTTTCACCACTCCCGTCGGAGGATCCGACGGAGAGGGGTTGATTGGCGCCGGCTACCTTCATCTCAATCGCAACAAGCTCGGCATCGCGCTCGATCCCACAAAACCGGAAGGCCGCGAATTGGTTCGGAAGCTGGTGCGGACGGCCGATGTCGTCGTCGCCAATCTGCCGATCGATACGTTGCGATCCATGAGCCTCGATTATGAGAGCCTGAAGGCCATCAAGCCGGACATCATCCTCGCCATGTCATCGACCTTTGGTGAATCAGGCCCCTACGCTCAGCGTGTCGGCTTTGACGCCATCGCGCAGGCGATGTGCGGCAACATGTACCTCTCCGGCTGGCCGAACGAGCCTATCAAGAGTTGGGTGCCATGGACCGATTTTGGCACAGCCCTCGCGACGACGGTCGCGGTCATGGCAGCCTTGATGCACCGGACGCAGACCGGGCGCGGTCAGTATGTCGAAGGCTCGCTGCTCGCCACGGCACTAACCTGCAACAACGCCTCGCTGATCGAGCAGGCCGTGCTCGATGTCGATCGGGTTGGGACCGGTAATCGGAGCCAGACCAGCGCACCAGCAGATGTCTTTCGATGCAAGGACGGCGCAATCCTGGTGCGCGTTGTCGGGGCCCCGCTGTTCAAACGCTGGGCCACGCTGATGGGTGAGGACCACTGGCTGACGGATCCTCGCTTCAAGAGCGACATTGATCGCGGCGACAACAGCCTCGTTATTTCCGAGCGGATGCAGGCATGGTGTGAGAATTTCGATTGCGCCGAGGCGATCTCTCTTCTGGAAACAGCGCGCATTCCTTGTGCCAAGGTGTACTCACCAGCTGATGCTCTTACGGATCCGCATGTGTTGGCGGGCGGATTTTTCAAGCAACAGCAGTATCCGGGCGTGGCGAAGGACTACCCTGTAATGGCTCGTCTCTTTCGGATGTCGGACAGCGAGGTTGGCCCGCGCAGCCGCGCGCCGACCTTGGGGGAGCATACAGAAGAGATACTTGCGCAGATTGGCGTCGGTGCCGATGATCTGGCTGAATTGCGGGTAAAGCGGGTTATTCGATGATTGTTTGTATTATAACAAATGATTTGTATTCAAACAATAATACAAATACCTTCGCTAACTAAAGTTCTTGAAGTTGATGGGGAATGCGTCGGTAAAATGTCGACCGATAAGATGAAAAGCTACTGCAACGGGGTTAGCGATGAGCCGCTTCGTTACCAGACGATCGGTGAGGCGCTGGATCGCGCTGCCGACCTGTATCCGGATCAGGACGCGGTGGTTTTCGTTCAGCAGGGTGTGCGCTTGTCATACGCGCAATTCCGCCAGACGGTACGGGTTGTCGCGGGGAATCTGCTGAAGCTTGGGATCGCGCCCGGGGACAGGCTTGGCATCTGGTCTGCCAACCGGGTTGAGTGGGTTATAATTCAGTTCGCGTCTGCACAGATCGGCGCGATCCTGGTGACTATCAATCCGGCCTATCGCGTCATCGAGCTTGAAAACGTGATGAATAGGACCGAGGTCAAGGCGCTTGTCATCGCTGACCGATTCAAGCACAGCGACTATATTGCGCTTTTGGATGACATCGCGCCGGAGATCAAGCACTGCCAGCCTGGCGAGATTCGCAGCGAGCGATTGCCGCACCTCACGCACGTATTTCATCTGTCCGATCAGCACGTGCCGGGCATGTTCAGTTTCTCCGGCTTGCACGACGAACTTGGCGAAGCGGACGAGCGCCAGCTGAAGGAAGTCGAGAGTCGCTTGCAGCCGGACGATCCGATCAACGTTCAGTTTTCCAGCGGGACCACGGGTGTGCCGAAGGGCATTACGCTGTCGCACTTCAACATTCTGAACAACGGTTACTTCATGACCGACAGGATGGGGCTGAGGCAGGGCGACCGCCTGTGCATTCCCGTACCGCTATATCATTGCTACGGCATGGTCATGGGCGTGCTCGGCTGTCTGACGCACGGTGCGGCCATGATCTTTCCCGGTGAGGCTTTCAGCGCGAAGGGCGTGCTTTCGGCGATCCAGTCGGAGCGTTGCACGGCGCTGTTCGGCGTTCCGACGATGTATATCGCGATCCTGGCGGACCCCGATTTCGATTCCTTCGACCTCAGCACGCTGCGTACCGGCAACATGGGTGCGGCGTCGGTGCCGCCGAGCATCATGCAGCAGGTCATCGAACGCATGAATATGGTGGGGGTCACCAATTCTTACGGAATGACGGAGACTAGCCCGATAAGCTTCCAGACGCAGGTGAACGATCCGTTCGACACTCGCGTCAACACCGTCGGTCGCATCCATCCGCATCTGCAAGCCAAGATCATCGATGAGACAGGGCAAGTGGTTCCGGTCGGCCAGCGCGGCGAGCTTTGCATTCGGGGCTACTCGGTGATGCAGGGCTATTGGGAGGCCCCCGAGGAGAGCGCAAGCGCGATCGACGCGGCAGGTTGGCTGCACACGGGCGATATCGCGATCTTCGATGAGGATTTCGTTTGCCGGATCGTCGGGCGCGTCAAGGAGATGATCAATCGCGGCGGAGAAAAAATTTCACCGACGGATGTAGAAGTCTTTCTTATCAGGCACCCAAAAGTGATGGATGTCACCGTCTTCGGCATCCCTGACGAGCGGTTCGGCGAGCAAGTCGCAGCCTGGATCAAGTTGCACGACGGGCAGACCGCGGACGAGGAGGAGATCAGGGAGTTCTGTCGCAATCGCATCGCACATTACAAGATTCCGGCTCATATTCGTTTCGTGACCGAGTTTCCGATGACAGCAAGCGGCAAGATTCAGAAGTTTCTCGTTCGGCAGCAGATGGGGCGCGAGCTTGGCCTGAATGGTGGGGCGAGTGAAATGGCGGACGGGGTGGGATCGTGAGTCAGAACGAAACGATTGCGATTATTGGCGGCGCTGGCGCCCTGGGATACGGATTGACGCTGCGTTGGGCGCGTGCCGGGCTTTCCGTCGTCATCGGCTCACGAGACGAGTCACGGGCGTCCCACTCCGCGCGAGAGGCCAACAAGCTGCTTGCTTTGGACACCGTTCGCGGCGTCGGCAACGTCGCGGCCGCGTTGGCGGCCGATATCGTTGTCCTGACCGTTCCATTCTCGCATCATGCGTCGACGCTGGCCGCGCTGCATGATGCTGTCCAAGGCAAGATCGTCGTCGACGTCACTGTCCCGCTTCGACCTCCGCAGGTGCGAATCGTGCAACTCCCCGAGGGCGGCTCCATTGCCAAGGTGACCCAGGCGACCCTAGGCGATGGCGTGCGGGTAGTTTCCGCATTTCAGAACGTCGCGGCCACTCACTTGAAAGACCTTGATCATGCGATTGATTGCGATGTGCTCGTTTGCGGTAACGATGCCGACGCGTGCGAGCGAGTGATCGCTCTGGCGGCGGCGGCGGGAATGACCGGCTGGCACGCAGGTCGAATCGACAATTCGGCCATCGCCGAGGCGTTGACCAGTGGGCTTATCTTTATCAACGGAAAATACAATATCGACGGGGCAGGAATCCGGATTACCGGAAGGCCCAGAGCGGGATAAGTTGAGGGCCCACCGGCTAGAGCTGTTCGCTCCGTCAGGCATACTGCTGATGAGCCTGGCGCTGATCGGAACATGAGTGTCCGGTTCGCCAGACAGGGTAGTCGCATGTGGGCCGTTCTTCCGATCAAGAATCTCGCCAACGTCAAGACACGGCTGGCTTCCGTCTTGTCTCCGGCTGAGCGGAGGGCGCTGTTCTATTGCATGGTTCAAGATGTGCTGTCGGCAGTGACGGCGGTTCAAGCGCTCGACGGCGTTCTGATTGTGACGCGCGATCCGGATATTCAACGGGTTGCGGCGGAATTCGGTGTGTATGTGCTTCGGGAATCAGCGAATGAAGGGCACAACGCTGCGGTCGCACGCGCCGCGTCCTGGCTGTCGGCGCGTGGAGAAGGCGGCTTCATGCAGATCCCGGGCGATATCCCGACGGTCACGGCTGAGGAGTTGTCCGATGTGCTGACAGTCCATGGCCGGGAACGTCAGCGCGCTTTTACGATTGTGCCGTCGCTCGACTATGACGGCTCGAACTGTGTTGTCTGCACGCCACCGGATCTCATAGAGCTCAAATTCGGACCCGATAGCTTCCGGCGGCATGTCGACAGCGCACATGCGGCGCGCATTGCGTGCCGGATCATCAAGCGGCCCGGCATCGCGCTCGATATCGATAGTCCAGTCGATCTTGCGCGTCTGGCCACGACGCCCGGTGACACGCGGACCCACCGCTTCCTTGAGGAGAGTGGCATCAGCTGGCGTGTCTCGATCTGTCAGCGGGCGGATCCACCAAGAGGAGGTGTGCATGATGGGTGATGTAGCGGTATCCGCCTGGCTTGATGATCCGCGGCGTCTGGACGGGATGACGGCGATCGCGTTGGCTGACGAAACGGATACGGTGGCGTTGGCGGCGCGCGCGAAACTGTTGCGCGACGAAGGCCATCCATCGATCGTTTCCTACTCGCGCAAGGTATTCATTCCGCTGACGAAGCTGTGCCGCGATGTGTGCCACTACTGCACTTTTGCCCAGACGCCGAAGCCCGGACAGAAGGCGTTTCTGACCCTGGACGAAGTCGTTGCAATTGCTGAACTCGGCGCCGCTGCCGGTTGCAAGGAGGCGCTATTCACCCTTGGCGACAAGCCGGAGCTTCGCTATCGCGCCGCGCGCGAAGAGCTCGCGCAGATGGGGTTTGCCAGTACGCTGGATTATCTGGAGGTCGTGGCGCGGGAGACGCTGAAGCGGACGGGCTTGCTGCCGCACCTCAATCCGGGCGTCATGACCCGCGACGAGATGGCCCGTCTGCGGCGAGTCTCCATTTCACAGGGGATCATGCTAGAGAGTACCTCCCGCCGTTTGCTGCAACCCGGGCAATGCCATCATGGATCGCCTGACAAGGATCCCGAGGCACGGCTGCGCACCATTCGCGAGGCCGGCGAACTGCGCATCCCGTTTACGTCCGGGCTATTGATCGGTATTGGCGAGAGCCGCACCGAGCGGGTGGAGACGTTGCTGGCTCTGCGCGATGTGCACGAGATGCACGGCCATATTCAGGAAATCATCATCCAGAATTTCCGTGCCAAGCCCGATACGAAAATGAGCGAGGCGCCGGAGCCTGATCTGGACGATCTGGTCTGGACCATTGCCGTCGCGCGGTTGATCTTTGGCCCCGAGATGAACATTCAGGCTCCGCCGAACCTGACGACCGGCGATATCGAGCGCCTGATTGATGCGGGCATTAACGATTGGGGCGGCGTCTCGCCCGTTACGCCCGATTTCGTCAACCCCGAAGCGCCATGGCCGCATCTCGACGACCTGGAGCGTCGGACCCGTGTCGCCGGCAAGGAATTGGTGCAGCGTCTGGCGATCTATCCGCAATGGGCGCGTGACCCGGAACGATGGCTTGATCCGGATACAGTAACGCCGGTCCTGCGCGAGATCGATGGCGAGGGCTATGTCCGTGAAAACGATTGGTTTCCGGGTGCGGAAGCGCGCGAGACCGACGTGACCGGATTGCTTCGCGCCTCTGGAAAGCCGCGTCCGCACATCGAGACGATCTTGACGCGCTTGCGGGCGGGCGAGCCGCCCGAAGAGAACATGGTGGTCGGTCTGTTACAGGCGCGCGGCGCGGATGCCGCACTCGTGTGTCGGGCGGCGGACGAACTCAGACGTCATACGAACGGCGACGTCGTGACCTATGTCGTCAATCGCAATATCAACTACACCAATGTATGCATGTACAAGTGCAAGTTCTGCGCTTTCTCGAAAGGCAAGCTGGCAGAACACCTGCGCGGCAAGCCGTACGACCTGTCGCTTGATGAAATCCGCCGCCGCACGGTTGAGGCCTGGAAGCGTGGGGCCACCGAAGTGTGTATGCAGGGCGGCATTCATCCGGACTACACGGGCGAGATCTATCTCGACATCGTGAAAGCGGTAAAGGAAGTCGTACCGCAGATGCATGTCCATGCCTTTTCACCGCTGGAAGTCTGTCACGGCGCCAGAACGCTGGGGCTTTCGGTCTCCGACTTTCTCAGCCGGTTGAAGAGCGTCGGCCTGTCATCTCTTCCAGGGACCGCGGCCGAGATTCTCGACGACCAGGTCCGCGCCATTATCTGCCCGGACAAGGTCACGACCGAGGAGTGGATGGATGTGATGCGAAGCGCACATCGATTGGGTCTGGGCTCGACGGCAACGATCATGCTTGGACATGTCGAACGCTACGATCATATCGCGCGGCATCTGTTGGGCGTTCGAGAGTTACAGCAGGAGACCGGTGGCTTCACCGAATTCGTGCCTTTGCCGTTCGTGCATATGGAAGCTCCGATCTATCTGAAGGGAAAAGCCCGCCGCGGCGCCACGCTGAGGGAGGCGATCCTCATTCATGCGGTGTCGCGGCTCGTCCTGCACCCGTTGATCACTAATATTCAGGCGTCCTGGGTCAAGATGGGGCCGGCCGGTCTGATGGCTTGCCTGCAAGCGGGATGCAACGATGCCGGTGGAACCCTCATGAACGAATCAATCACGCGCGCGGCCGGCGCCACGCATGGCGAGGAAATGCCGCCAAGTGAGATGGAACAATTGATCTTTGAGGCAGGTCGCGCTGCGCGGCAGCGATCAACTTTGTACGGCGAAGTCCAAGAGGGTCGCCGCGTTGCATCCTTTAGAGCTGAACCTTTGGTTGTGGCGGAGGGTTAGCCAATCGACATCTACGAAAGAGAAGAGGGTCGATGTATTCTCCAGAACGCGTCCATCAATCAAACGACAATACCAATTTGAGTCGGAAACGCACATTCTCAATGGGCAAAATCGGTATGTGATTGATCCGATCGGCATTATACTTGGTCGTCCTCAGCAACCCTATGATTGAGGACGAGATGTCGGCACTGAAGTCCCTGAACTTTACCATGCTTCCGAAGTTTGACGGCAATCCAACGATTGAACGTCGATTGCGGATCATAACGCGGTTAGAAGAACAAAAAGCCCTCCTTTGTGATCCCTCGTACGTCAGAAGGGTCCGGTCTTTCATCAAGGAGAATGGCGTTCGTAAAGCCGTCGAAACTGAACAGCGCGTCACGCCTTGGTGGCGGAAGCACGTGGATGGCTCGTACTTGTTTTCAATTCGCTCAGGATCAAAGGCAATCGAATTCGAAAAGGGCAAAGCGGCAATTGCCATGTCCTCGCTCGATAAATTACCCGACGTGATCGATACACTTATTGCAGCAGTTCGCGCGGGCGAACTCGATGTGCAGTTGGCACAGTCCAACCGTCAGCCGCCGATACGGAAACGTTAGTTTCCAAGCAGCGAGGAGGCGCGGCGAGCATGTCTCTTTGCTCGTCCGCTTCCGCTGTCCACGCGTCGGTTAAAGTTGCGTGGGGTCATACGCCTTCGCAGGCGGGGCGGCCGCTTGTAATTCGGCGTCTGAATTGCGATCTGAGCTGTTCGGCCCATCGACAGCGAAAACCTTGCGCCGGCGCATGACTGTTGATCCAGTGGGAGAAATTGCCATTATCGGCTCGATTGAACATCGAACACCAAAATAATTTTGGCTGGCACCCGGAGAACAATGTTTCTTTCTTATATATATAATTGATGGTGTCGGCCCTCTGCCGCCACGTGAACACGATCATAATGATGAATGCACTCGGACGATGATAAGTGCTCGCCGAGGAAGAATGGAGAAGCTTCGTAACCTTCTCGGATCGGCTATACGCCGATACTAGATGCATAGTGGCTGCAATTCATCGTTGATGCTTCAATGAAGAAATTCATTCGAGTTCATGACATCAACTTGATCATCATGACTCAACCGTCAATCACGACATCATCACTAATAACCAACAAGGTTCGATCAAGAACATTCATTCCAACGAATTTCTTACCGGGACGGTATTAGAAAGATCATTCTTTGAATAACAACGGAATTTCCCGAGGCATCGCTGATCACATCAAATTAATCTACGCATCGCCGACCCTAACTGAAGCGAGCCTAGATCAGATGATTGTCGACAACGTTCTGGCAGTGACGATGAAGTTCGAGTCCATTTCATTACAAGGATCAAGGGCCGATCCTGCAAGTTACCTCAATGCATATGATCGCTGGTTTCGAACTCAATTGATCCGGTCCATCGGCAACAATCTCGGACGCAAGCGACATCTGCAGCCGCTCAGCTATGCGTTCGTCGACTTTCCGGGATCACGCGGTCAATCGATCGCCAATCCTACAGCATCGTACGATCTGCTTCATATCCATGCAGTCGTCGCAATCCGCCCAGGCCCCGGTCAGGTTTGTCGGCTTCCATTCTTGGTGGCGGGATCAGCGCATGCCGATCCAGACTTCGGCGATGTCAAAGTGACGCCATTTGATCCAAGTTTGGGGTCGCTGGAAAACATGGTTGGCTATTTCAAGAAGGGGTCAGATGCGGTTGGGCGTTTTTGCCGCAGCGATTGCTTCGATGTTTTCCCGCGGTTCAAAGTTGTGAGGACAAGGGTGATGGCTTTGACCTAAAAGCTAAC
>JBEBWH010000015.1:0-19246 GCA_040392305.1 Bradyrhizobium sp.
CCGAAGGAATGAGCGTTGAACGCGATCTGTTCCGCTCCACCTTCGCGCTGGAAGACCGGGCGGAAGGCATGGCGGCCTTTGTCGAAAAGCGACCGCCTGCCTTCAAGCATCGCTGACGCTGACGGCAACGTCGCAACTTTCTGCTTTTGACGAGATCATCAATCATCATGCGCGGATTCGATCCGCGCATCGGCCTTCCTTGAAAGGGGATGATTGCGGACATCGGCGAGCCGCCGGGGCGCAAAGTCTAACGCGATATAGCTGGATCAAGGCGTCGGCCTCACACCGGCGCTTTTTTGGTGCAACGCGCCACGGCGGCGCCGAAAACAGACACCCTCACCATCGTATTAATTATTTAATTTACACCGCGCGAACAGATGACAGCCTTGCGAGTCTGCCGCTCAAGGGAAACGGCGCGGATGGAGACTCGTTTGCGCGACGCCAAGACGCTCCAGCGCGGCGCGCAATCCGATCCCGACAAGGTACCCCACCTGCACCGCGACCAGCCCGCCGAGCGCCCGAAATCCCGCTGACACCCCATAAGAAATTGTAAAAAATAGACATTCAGCAACGGCACACGCCACCAAAACGAGCAGCGTGCGGGCTGCGAACATCGTTCCCGCGATCAGCCCGATCAGAAAATGGAGTGTGACTGCGGTCAAACGGGGGCGCTCCTGTGCCGACCGAGAGCGATGCTAGCAGCCAGACCTTAACCGACCATTTCCGCGTGTTTAATTTCAGATTTAATAATTAAATTACTGGTTGCGCGAATTAAATATATTCAATATAAATTTAAATAATTCTCTTGGTATTTATTGTTCAGCCGAACACGGCCGGCCTCGTCAATGAATTTCGTCAGGCGTCAGATGGACCTCGAGATGACGGGTGGCGGGCCGGCCGGCAGCCTGAGCCAGCATCTGCCTGTCGAGCGGAAGTGGCCGATCCACTACCAGTCAATCGCAACCCTCGCAATTCTGGCGGACCTCGCGACCATCATCGTGTCGAGCATTGTCGCCGGCATGATCTATCAGCTTCAGGCATCCGGCCCGACTGGCGATATCAGCAAGTCAACCGCATCGGCCATCCTCGTCTCCGCGCTGTTCATCTCGTTCATGCGGATGCGCGGCATGTATCGGCCGGCCGAGCTGCTGTTGCTCCGCCCGCAACTCCGCGCGCTTGTATTGAGCTGGACCGCGGTATTCCTCCTGCTCGCCGGCATCGTTTTCACACTCAAGATCGGCAGCGAAATCTCGCGCGGCGGCGGCCTTCTTTTTGCGATCGTCGGCTTGATGGCACTGCTGCTGGAACGCGTGATCTGGCGCAACCTGCTGTCGAGAGGCCTTGCCGAGAAGCGCTTTTCCGGCCGCAAGGTTCTGCTGATCACCGATCATCCTGCGACACCGGAATTCAGCCTCATCCGACCTTTGATCAATCTCGGCTTCCGGGTTGAAGGTCATTTCAGGCTGCCCGCTCCCAGTCCGGGCTCCCGCAATCGCGACAAGGTCATCGCCCGCGTCATCGAGCGCACACGCGGATCGGATATCGAAGAGATCATCGTCGGCGCCGACCTCAACCGCTGGATCGAATTGCGCAAGCTGATCGCCGATCTGCGCGTGCTTCCATTGCCGGTCAACCTCATCCCGGTCGGCGCGACGGCTGATCTCCTCAGGCGTCCCGCGCGCGAGCTTGGCAACGCCATCTGCGTGGAGTTGCAGCGTGGACCGCTGACCCCGCTGGAGTATGCGAGCAAGCGCGCAATCGATTTCGCGGTCGCGGCAACCCTGCTGATCGCGCTGGCTCCGCTGCTGGCGATCGTCGCCGTCGCCGTCAAACTGGATTCATCCGGTCCGGTCCTCTTCCGCCAGCAACGCTGCGGCTTCAACGGCCGCCAGTTCGAGATTTACAAATTTCGCACGATGTCGGTGATGGAGAACGGGGAGAGCATCGTTCAAGCCAAATCCGATGACGCCCGCGTCACCCGCGTCGGCTACTGGCTGCGGCGCACCAGCATCGACGAACTGCCGCAACTGCTCAACGTGCTCGAAGGCAGCATGTCGCTGGTTGGCCCCAGGCCGCACGCCATCGCTCACGACAACCAGTTCGACAAGATGGTTCGAAACTACGCCTTCCGGCGCTGCGTGAAGCCGGGCCTTACCGGCTGGGCGCAAGTGCATGGATGTCGCGGCCCGACGCCTGACGCCGCCTCTATTGACCGGCGCGTCACCTACGATCTGTGGTATGTGGACAATTGGAGCCTGACGTTGGACTTCATCATTCTGTTTCAGACCCCGCTTGAAGTGCTGCGCGCTCGCAACGCGTACTGACAGGCCCCGCAGCGCCGGCTGCCGCAACGGCAAAGCCGCGGCAATGTTCCCTTTGAAAAGTCCGACCGCTCCCGCTTGAAATTCCAACGGCAAGCCGATACAGCTTGGCGGCCAGGCCGGGCCCCTCTGGCAGCCCACCAAGCTGTGATGTCGGACTGGACAGACTGAAACGTCAGGAGAGTGGTCCGAACCCGCGGCCGGCATACCGCAGCCTTTACATAACCGTTACCTTTCAAAGCGAAAGGCTGCGCCTGCTTGCGCCGGACGCTCTCCGTCACCGATGGAAGAGTTCCGATGTCCGATATCCTTGCCTATATATCCACGCACATGACCCAGGAGGCGTTGATCGCTTTCGGCCAGGTCGTGATGATCGACCTGGTGCTCGCCGGCGATAACGCTATCGTCATCGGGCTCGCCGCCGCCGGGCTGCCAAAAGAGCTTCGCCCGAGGGCGATCCTTATCGGTATTCTCGCAGCAACGCTGATGCGCATCGGCTTTGCGCTCGTCACCACCCAGCTCCTGCAGATCGTAGGCCTGCTGCTTGCCGGCGGCATTCTCCTGCTCTGGGTATGCTGGAAGATGTGGCGCGAGCTGCGCGTTCCTCACCACGATATCGAGAACGCCGAAGAAGCGCTCGAGAATCGAGACCTCAACTCCGACGGTACGATCGCGGGTGGCAATGGTTCGCAAAAGACCCTGGGTCAGGCCGTCCTGCAGATTCTGGTCGCCGACATTACCATGTCGCTCGACAACGTTCTTGCGGTTGCGGGCGCCGCCTACGAACACCCCTGGGTTCTGATCACGGGCCTTGCATTGTCGATCGCACTGATGGGCATCGCGGCCTCGTTCATCGCGCGCCTGCTGAACAAGTTTCGCTGGATCGCCTATGTCGGCCTTGCGATCATTCTCTATGTTGCGCTCGACATGATCTATCGGGGCAGCCAGCAGGTCTGGCCGTATGTCGATCACTTTGCGACAGCCTATCTCGGCTAAGACTGCAACAGCATCGGCGGTCTGTGACGGCCGCCGATGCAATTCAGAGCGCTTTGCGACTCTTACATAGCTCACTGAGACAAAAATCGGTTTGGCTCAGGAAAGGCTTCGTACTAACCGATCTACCGGATCGCTTCTGATTTACCCGGAAGCAACACGCGCTAGTCGGCAACCGGCAAGCCGGTGATGCGGATGCCGGCATCCGGCACCTTGTAGGTGCGGTTGATCCAGATGAGCGCCGAGGTCAGACTTTCAGCGATAACCGAATTGGCAAGCGCTCCCGCATCGATCCCGCGCAGACCGGCATCGGCCGCAAGCCCGATGGCGATCTGGCGCGCATCCTTGTCGTCGCTGGTGACAAGCACATCGCAGTCGATCTCGTAGTCGAGATGCTTGAGCTTGTGGGCTGATACGTTCTGGAACGCCGAAACGACACGGACGCTTTCGCCAAGCATTTCCTGAATCGCAACCACGCAGGAATCCGACGGCGGCAGTTGCACCCTCGATACTTTGGGCGGCACGAGCGGCACCGTCACATCGATCAGAATCTTGCCGGCGAGCGCTCCTCTCAACCCTTCGACTGTCGAGCGCTGTGCCGCGAACGGAACCGTCAGCACGGCAATATCCGCCGCCGCGACGCCTTCGGCGCTCTCCAGCCCGCGCAACGCGTCCCGCCCGAGAATGCCGTTCAGTTCATCCGCCCCGGCCTGCGCCTTGGCGCTGTCGCGCGAGCCGATCGTGACGCGGTGACCGTGCCTGGCCCAGCGCAACGCGAGGCCGCTCCCTTCGGCGCCCGTTCCGCCGATCACGCAAATCGAATAGGTCGTTGAGCTCACCTTGTCCTCACACCATTCTGCGGTAAAAAATCGTCGCTCCCCGAACGATCAGGGAACGGCGATGATTGCGCCGCTCTTGACATAATTCCGCCCACCGATACGGGCGAGCGGGCGATAAAGCTGCGGATCGATCTTGTGGTTCTGCACAAGCCCTTGCCGCACATGCATCTGCTCGACAGCGCCGATGACAAAGTAATTCGGCGCATTGCCGAACTGGCAGATCTGATGGGTTCGGCACTCGAACTGGATGTCAGAACCCGCAAGCCGCGGCGGCTCGACACATACCGAAGGAATGAGATCGAGACCGAGCATTTCCACTTCGCTGACATCGGGCGGATGTTCGACGGACGCCGCCTGCACGATCTCCGCCCAATCATCCGGAACCATGTTGATGACGAACTCGCCGGTTCTCTCGATATTTTCCAGCGTATCCTTGCGCCCGTCCTGACGCGGACCGATCGATATGCCCAGCAATCCGGGATCGACCGCGACGATCACGAACTGGCTGTAGGGAGCGCCGTTGACCTTTCCCGATGCGGCCCGCGTCGTGACGAAGGCGATCGGCCGGGGCACGATGGCCCCGGTCAGTATCTTGTAGCGATCCGCACGTCCGAGCGTCGATAGATCGATCGCGTCATACGGCTTCATCACACGGCACTCCGACGGTCAGCGGAATTTCGCCATCACATCGCTGGCGAACCACTCGATCTGCTCGTCCATCTCCTGCACCGAATTGGCCGGGAACATCAGAGCCGAGCAATGATCGACGCCGATCTCCTTCAGCTTGGCGACCTTCTCAAGAATGACATCCGGCGAACCGACGAGGTTGGCCTTCACCTGATGGGAAAGATCGCGGCCGGTATAGGCAAGCGACTGCCGATGCGCGACGAGGCCACTCTCCATATAGCGCTTCTCGGCTGCTTCCATGGTCTTGTCGATCGTGACCGAGAATTGCGGAGCAATCTCGATCGAAGCAGGATCGCGACCCAACTCCTGCGCACGCCGCTTGATCAGCGCGATGCGCTCTTCCAGTTCGTTCAGCGGGCGCCATCCGCCGAGCCAGCCCTGGCCGTAACGAACCGCGCGTTCGATGGCCTCAAGATTGTGGCCACCGATATAAAGCGGAAACGGCTGGGCAATGCTTTTCGGCGCCAGTTCAAGGTCGGTGTAGCTGTAATATTTGCCATTGAAGCTGCTGCGCTTCTCGTTGAACAGCTTGCTCAGCACCTCCAGGCCTTCGTCCATCATGTCGCCGCGCCGGGCGCCCTTCACCCGCTCGCCACCCCATGCCGCGAACTCCTCGCGATAGGCGCCGATGCCGACCGCCATGATGAAGCGACCATTAGACACCTGATCGAGCGTGACCGCCTGCTTGGCAAGATAGACCGGCTCGCGCATCGGCAACACGGTGATCGCCGTTCCGAGCTTCAGCGTCTTGGTCGCCGCGCCAATGGCGGCAAGAACGATCAGCGGCTCATAGAAATTCGGCACCTGGTCGGGGAACAGGTCGCGCACATAGTCCTGCGTCGTGATGTGGTCATTTCCCCAGACCGAATGATAGCCGAGCTTCTCGCAGAGAATTCCTTGCCGGATCAGATCGTCGGCGTTCCCGAACGGGATCGGATACATCACCCCTTCAAAGCCGGTCGATATACAGACACTGAATTTCATAACTACTCCTTCAGCCAATGGCTTTCACGATGTTGGCGATTTGCTCGGCATCACGCGCACCGGAGACGACAACCTCGTCCAGTCCGGCGGCGCGGTAGGCCTTGATGCGATTGCGGATCAGGTCCGGGCTTCCGCTCGCGGCATGCCGACGAACGATGTCGTCGGTGATGAAGCTTTCGGCCAGCTTCCAGTCTTCACGAAGCACGGCGCGATTGAGCCCGTCCTGATCGAGGGAGCTGCCGGCCATGCGTAGATTAGCCTCATGGTGCGCGCCACGCAGAAGGTTGGCGAGGATGCGGCGCATCCGATCATGGGCTTTCGTCTCGTCCTCATCGACGGCCGCGTAGACGAGACCGTGACAACGAACCGGACGCCCCTTCGCGCCGCGATGGACGCTGTCCAGCGTCCATTTTACGAATTCGACGGACGCTCCCGCACTGATGAGGACACCATCCGCGCAGGCGCCGGCCAGCTCCAGCATCTGCGGGCCTGACGCAGCCAGGATGATGGGAATTGCGCGGCGGCCGGCAGCGAGGCGCCGGTTCAGCACGCTGAATGTCGGATTGTCCGCATTGACCATGTCGCCTTCAAACAGCGCACGCATGATCTCGATGGCTTCACGCATCGCCTTCAGAGGCTTTGCCGCCTCGCGGCCAACCGCTTTGAGATCGGCCGGCGCACCCACGCCGAGGCAAACCGAAACCCGCCCCGGAAAAAACTCATCCAGCGTGGCGGCCGCCATCGCGATCTGCACCGGATGGATCGTAAAGGGGCTCATCGCCATCAGCACCACGCGCATCGCCTTGGTGCGCGCAAGAGCCAAGGACGACAGCGTCACGGGATCGCGCTGAAACAGATGATTGGCGATCCAGACGCTGGCGGCGCCCGCCTGCTCGCCGGCATCGACCCGCTCGATGAACTTCGCCGGATCATCGCGCCCGTCGCATGAGATGGAAATATTAAGCAAGGCTCTTTACCGCTTCCAGAATCTTCACATAGCCGGTGCAACGGCAGATATTGCCGCGCAGATAATGACGGATCTTTTCGTCAGACGGATGGGCATCCTGCTTCAGCAGCGACGTGACCGCGAGCACCATGCCGGGCGTGCAGAATCCGCATTGCAGCGCCCCATGAGACACGAAGGCTTGCTGCACGGCGCTCAACTGCTCACCGGCCACTCCCTCGATCGTGACAACGTTTCGACCTTCGACGTCGGCCACGAGCGTCGTGCAACTGCTGACCGGAAGATCGTCGACCAGAACGGTGCATGCCCCGCACACTTCGACGTCGCAGGAGCGCTTGGTGCCCTTCAGGTTCAGCTCGTCCCGCAGCACATCGATAAGCAGATCGGACGAGCGGACGTTCACGCTTTGCTCAACCCCATTCAGAACAAAGTCGACAGCGATATCGAATTCGCTCATGCTGCATCCTCCGCCATCAGCTCCCGCACGCAGCGGCAGATAAAAGTCCGCGCGAGAGATTGCTTGTAGTCCGCGCCGCCATGCAGGTCGCTGGATGCAGGCAACTTCCCGGCCACATCGGCCGCAGTCTTTTCCAGCACATCCTCGAACGCTGCCGGCCCCGCTTCGTTAAGAGCTTGCTCCATTTCGGCAAGATGCAGCGGCCGATCCGCAATCGCGCCCGCCCACAGCCGGAAGCGACCGCCCCCGGCCGAAGGGACATAACCCGCCGCAACGCTCACAGCCGGCCGTTCGAGATGGCCGAAACTCTTGAACACAAATCGCGCGCCAACCGGCGGCAACGGAATCCGTATCGCAGTCATGATTTCACGATCCGTCTTGACGGTCGTGAACTCGCTCTCGATGAACTCACCGACGCCGACCTCGCGCTCCCCATCACCGCTACGCAGAATCACGGATGCCCTCATCGCGGCCAGCAGCGCCGGAGGATCGGCATGCGGTTCGGCAAAGCACAGATTGCCGCCGAGCGTTCCCGCAACTCGCACCCGGATATTGGCGACGTTGTCGCTGAGCGTGGCGTAAGCGGGAAGCCTCTGCCGCAGGATCGGATCGATGCTGAGCTGGTGATGCGAGGATAGTGCGCCGACGACGACATGATCGCCCGCGATGCGGACGCCCGACAGCCCTGGTATCCGTTTGAGATCGATCAGATTGCCATAGCGCAGCACGCGCGCCTTCAGTGCGAGCAGCAGCTCCGTTCCGCCGGCATAAAAGGCCGCGTCATCCTCGAAGCGGTCGAACAGATCGAACGCCGCTTCGAGCGTCTCCGGCCGATGATAGGCGAACGGATAAGGCAGCACGGTCAGATCGCCTCAAGCTGCGCGCGAATACGCTTTTCGAATTCAACGAAATTTTCCTCGGCCTTCTTCTTGATCAGCGAATAACCGAGACTGGCCAGCTTGCCGGCAACCTGCAATTCGGCGGAGACGGCAAACAGGCAGGATTTTTCCTCGACAGGCGTCAGCGTGACGTCGAACACGACCGCCAGCTTGGTGCGCGTCAGCTTGTCGGTGCCGGATGCGCGTGCCTTGAGCTGGCGCGGCTCGTCATAATCCTCGACCACAACCTCCGCCGGCACCTCGAGCTTGAACGGACCGATCTTCTGCTTGAGCACGGCACTGTAGCGCTCCAGCCGCGCCTCCTCCTGCACGTTCTCGCATCCAGGAATGCAGGCGGCGATCCGCGGCACATCCACCATCACGGCCCAAACGCGATCGGGCGTTTCCGGCAACGCAACTTCCATCCGGAAATCCATTATGTCCCCTTCCTCTCCTGCAGCGCCCGCCATACTTTTTCGGGCGTCAGCGGCAGGTCGCGGATGCGGATCTGGTAGCGATCCGCCAAAGCGTTGGCGATTGCCGGCGCGATCGGCAGGATGGCGCCCTCGCCCATGCCGCGCGCGCCATTCGGCCCCGGCCCCGTTCCGCTCTCGACAAGGACCGTGGAAAAATTCACCGGCGCTTCATCGATGGTCGGAACGTGATAATCGATCATGGTCGCATTGACCGGCTGACCATCGGCATAGATCAGCTCTTCATAGAGCGCGTGCCCGAGGCCCTGAATCGCCGCGCCCTCGTCCTGCCCTTCGGCGGAGGCGCGATTGAGCACCCGTCCGACATCGGCCACGCTAACGTAATCCTTCAGGCGGATTTCGCCGGTGTCCTCATCGACATCGATGCCGCACATGCCCGCGGCCGTTTCCCAGAACAGCGGCGCCTCGGCGAGCGAGCCACCGCGCGAGCGCGGCGTGATGCGGCCGATGCCGACGATCTCGCCGCTATCGATGCCGTAGAACGTATGAAGCAGGTCGGCGAAGCTCCATTTTCGGTCGCCCGACTGGATGCCTCCTTCACACAAGACCACGCTATCGGCATCGACGCCGAAGCAGTCGGCCGCCATCTCGCCAAGCTGGCTCGCAATATCCTTCGCCGCATCCTGAAGCGCCAGCCCCATCATCAGCGACGAGCGGCTTGCGCCGGTGCCCCAGTCGAACGGCGCCAGCGCCGTATCGGGCCGCATCACGGTGACGACATCGCGCGGCTGATGCAGAAGCTCGGCGGCCAGTTGCCGTAAAACCTCGCGAACACCCTGACCGATTTCGACGCTGTTGGAGACGACGAGAATCGATCCATCGATCTTCAGCCGCAGCATGACGGACGCGACGACCATGATTCCGGGATCGGACGCGCCGACAGCCGCACCCCTGGCGTATTTCTGCTGCGGGTTGGCCGCCTCGATGCGGCTCATCGCCTGCGACGCGAGGCCAAGAGAGGCCGCCATATCGACATCGATGCCTCGCAGGTCGGGACGAACCCGCTCCCCCACTTTCAGCATGTTGCGATAACGGAAATCCGCCGGCTCGATACCCAGCTCGCGGGCGATAACGTCCATCTGCGATTCAGTCGCCCACACCGCCTGCGGACCGCCGATCGAGCGAAACGCAGCGCCAGGCACGGTGTTGGTATAGACAGCGATGGATTCAAGCCGCAGGTTGGGAATGTGATACGGCCCGATGCTGCGATTGGCGGCCTTGACGGCGACAGCAGGTCCGGTGTCGGCATAGGCGCCGCCATTCATGACGATCTTCACGGCCTTGCCGAGGATTGCACCGTCCGCGGTCACGCCGGTCTTGACGGTGATCGACGCGCTCAAGCGCCGGCAGGTCAGCATCGATTCCGGGATCGACAGGCACACCCGCACCGGCCGCTTCGCTTTCCAGGCGAGCACCGCAACCAACGGATCGATCTTGACAGACGCCTTGCCGCCGAAGCCGCCGCCGACATAAGGCGTGATGATCCGGATCGCCGAAAGCGGCATGCGGAACATCCGCGCCAGAACTTTCTGCACCATGGTCGGCGCCTGGCCGCAGCTCCACACCGTCAGCCCGTCATCCTGGAACGAGGCGATCGCGCAATGCGGCTCCATCGCGTAGTGAAAGACCATGGGAAACGTAAAACGGTCCTCGAAAACGCGGTCGGCCTGAGCGAACGCCTGATCGACGTCGCCATGCTCGTATTTGTAGTCCTGAAAAATGTTGGTGCCGGCAACCGGCTTGGCCTGCCCCTTGAAATAGAAATCCTTCAATGGTTCCGGCGCATCATGCAGAAGCGGCGCATCATCGGCGAGAGCGGCCGTTTCGTCGGTGACGAAAGGCAGATCCTCGTATTCGACCTCGATGAGTTCGAGCGCGTCGAGCGCCGTCCGCTCGTCGACAGCGGCGACCATCGCGACCGGCTCGCCGACATAGCGCACCCTGTCGATCGCGATGACCGGCCGATCCTTGATCGACGGCCCCCAATAGGCATCAAGCTTCTCAACATCGGCGCCAGTGACGACTGCAACGACGCCCGGCATCTCTTCAGCCGCCGATGTGTTGATGCTGACGATCACCCCGTGGGGGATCGGGCTGCGGAGAATCTTGCCATGGAGCATGCCGGGCACGACGACGTCGGAAATATACTCCGCGCGTCCGGTGACCTTTTCCAGATAGTCGGCGCGAACCGCCGCATTCTCCGCGATCGGCCCGCTCATGAAGTCATCACCGCTTCGGCCGTCCGCCTCCGCTTCGATGCGCGGAAATGGCTGTAGAACTGCGAGACGACGACGATCGCCGAGACCGCCAGAATGACCCCGGAGATCGGCCGCGACACCATGATGGCCATGTTGCCGTCGCCCATCAGCAGCGACTGCCGCAACGATGTGTCCAGGATGTTGGCGAGGATGAATGCCATCACCAGAGGCCCGGCGTCGAGGCTTGCTTTTCTGAACAGATAGCCCGCGAGGCCGGAGACGACGAGAAGGTTCACGTCGAACCAGCTATTGCGGAGGCTGTAGACGCCGAGCACCGAGATTACCAGCACGGCGGGAGCAAGGATCCAGAACGGAACGCGCAACAGCTGCACCCACAACCCCACCATCGGCAGGTTGAGGATCAGAAGCATGATATTGCCGAAATACATCGACGCGATGATGCCCCAGAACATATCGGGATGCTTCGTCATCATCAGCGGACCGGGCGTGATGTTCTGGATCAGGAGGCCCGCGAATAGAACGGCGGTGACGGCATTGCCCGGCAGGCCGAGCGTCAGCAGCGGAATGAAGGAGGCGGACGCAGCCGAGTTATTCGCCGACTCCGGTCCCGCAACACCGGCGATTGCACCCTTTCCAAACTTCTCCGGTTCCTTCGAGAGCTTCTTCTCAACGCTATAGCTCAGGAGCGAGCCGAGAATGGCGCCGCCGCCTGGAATGAGGCCGATGAAAAATCCGAACACCGAGCCACGACAGATCGCGCCCCAGGATTCGGCCCAATCCTTGCGCGATGGCAGAATGCGGCCGATCTTCGCGGTGAGGAGCTGGAAGCCGCCGCGCTGCTCGAGATTGTAGAGAATCTCGCCGAGCCCGAACAATCCCATCAACAGCGGCACCAGCTCGATGCCGTCGGCCAGTTCAAGCGAGCCGAAGGTAAAGCGGTCAACACCTGTCACGGTGTCGAGCCCGATCGTTCCGAGCAATACGCCAAGCAGCACCATGGCGACGCCGCGAATGGGCGAGCCGCCCGACAGCGTCGCGCTCAATGCAAGGCCAAACACGGCCAGCGCAAAATATTCCGGCGGACCAAACGACAGTGCGAAATTGGCGAAGGCGGGGCCGACCAGCGCCAGCGCAAAAATCGAGGCGGTGCCAGCGATGAATGATCCGATCGCAGCGATGGCCAGCGCAGGACCTGCTCTGCCCTGGCGCGCCATCTCGTAGCCATCGATGCAGGTGATGACCGACGCGGCTTCTCCAGGCACCTTGAGCAGAATGGAGGTGGTCGAGCCGCCATACATCGCGCCGTAATAGATCGATGCGAGCATGATCATCGCGCCGAGCGAGTCGCCGACCTGATAGGTGACAGGAAGCAGGATGGCGATGGTCGTGACCGGGCCGAGACCGGGCAGCACGCCGACCAGCGTTCCCAAGGTCGAGCCGATCAGGGCGTAAATCAGGTTCTGCGGCAGTGCCGCGAGCGTCAGCCCGTACCAAATCTGTTGCAGCGCGTCGGTCATAGGATCTTCGGAATAAGAGGCATCGGAACCTGAAGCAGGGTGACGAACAGAAACGCGCCGGCCAGTGTCAGCCCGGCGGCGACGATCGCAGTCATCAGGATCGGCCGCCGATCGAACACCTTCACCCACAGCACGATCAGAAAGAACGTCGGGATGATGAAGCCGAGATAGGGCAGCACTGCTGCGTAAACGATCAGCAGCAGAACGGCTCCGAGCGGCCGCAGATTGAAGCCGGTTTCATCCGCGGGACGCTCGAAGAAGACCCGCAGGATCAGGGGAAGCATGAGGAGCGCCGTCCCGAAGGGAAGCAGGCCAGCCCCCGGCATATCGTTCTGCCAGAGGCCGAGCCCATAGCCGCCCACCGCGAACAGCACCGCCACAATGGCGAGCACACTCGACATGAATGGCGTTGGTAGGAAAATCTGTTTCATGCTGTCCCTGACCGTTGGTTGCCGTCTATCTGCTTCAGGGCTTGATTTCAGAGATCAGTTGCTTCGCAAGCGAAAACTCGTCCTGCACCACCTTCTTGACCTCTGCGCCGGGCAGGTCCGTCACTTCCATCGCCAGCCGCTGCATGGTTTCCTGGAAGGTCTTATCGGCCAGCGCCTTGCGGAACGCCCCCTCGAGCTTGGCGCGGATCGGCTCAGGCATATTCGCCGGTCCGATGATCGCCTGCACCGAACGAAGCGACTGGAAGCCCAGTTCGTTCAGCGTCGGGACGTCAGGATACGACTTCGAGCGCTTGGGCGTGGTGACCGCGAGAAGGCGAGCCTGCTTGCTTTCGAGGAACGGCGCCCAGACCGACACCTCCATGACGAAATCAACGTGGTTGCCAAGCAAAGCCGGCATCGATGCGGCCGAGCCGTTCTGCGGCACATGGACGAACTTCGCACCGGAGCTGCGCTGCAGCGCCTCGGTGGTGAGATGCTGGGTGGTGCCGACGCCGGCGGTGCCATACTTGATCTTGCCGGGCGACTTCTTGCCTTCCGCGATCAGCTCCTGAACCGTCTTGAACGGCGAGTTCTCCAGAACGGCGATGCCGATCACATTGTCGCCGTAGTAGCTGATATAGGAGAAAGCATCGATCGGATGGAACGGAAGCTGCCGTCCCTGCAACGAGACGAGATAGGCCGTGCTCGACAGCGTGCCGATGGTGTAGCCATCCGGCGCGGCCTTCGCGAGTTCGGCCATGCCAATCGTGGTCGATGCGCCGGGACGGTTGAGGATCACGATCGGCTGGCCAAGATGGGCTTCGGCCGCCTTCGCCAGCACGCGCGCGGTCTGGTCGGTGCTGCCACCCGCCGCCCACGGCACGATCATCGTGATCGGCTTTTCGGGATATTCGGCCACAGCCGATGTCGGGGCAAGCATCGCGGCCGCCGTGAGAACACCAAGTCCTGCCAGTGTCAGTTTTTTAAGCATAAGCGTGTCTCCCTCCACTAAAAAAATACGCTACTTAGTTATTGCAAACCCGATGCCAGAAGCCGTCTGCCGGTCTCCAGATCGATCGGTGTCGTCATGTCGTCCGGCAGGTGACGCGCGGTCGATGCCGGATCCTTCAGGCCGCTCGCCGTCATCAGCGCGACGACGCTTTCGCCGGAACCGATGACGTCGCTCTTGCGCAGAGTTTCGATCGCCGCGAGCACGCCCGCCGACGACGGCTCG
Source organism: Bradyrhizobium sp. (assembly GCA_040392305.1). Classification (GTDB taxonomy): domain Bacteria; phylum Pseudomonadota; class Alphaproteobacteria; order Rhizobiales; family Xanthobacteraceae; genus PRO6. The sequence goes on from JBEBWH010000015.1 coordinate 14,019, forward strand.
ACATAAAGTCCCTCTTCGGCGGCGAGTTTCATCTGCCAGCGCATCATGTCGGCATCGGCGATCTGCACCGCCCGGCCATTGCTTCGCCGCACGACATCAAGTGCCTGAAAGGTGCCCCGCGTGGCGCCGATCGACACCGCGACGGTGTCGTGCGTCTTGTCCATTTCCGGCAGCACATCCGTGCCCGCCGCCAGCGCGCTGCCAATCGAACCGTAGACTTCGGCCGCCACCATGCGCGGCATCCGGTCGGTCCAGCCCAGCGCCATCAGTTCCGAAAAGCCCCGCCACATTCCGATCAAGGCGTCGCCGTAGCAGACCGGAAGAATGCACCAGTCGGGCACTTCCCAGTTCATCTGATCGGCGATCTCATAGGCGAGCGACTTGTAGCCCTCGATCCCGTAAGGATTGCTGCCGACTGCGGGACCGAAGAACGGCGACGTCGGAAACCAGCCATGCTGCTCGACAGCTTCCTGCATCAGCGTCCAACGATCGGCCTTGTTTTCAAGCGTCACGACCTTTGCGCCGTAAGCGCGCATCTGCGTCACCATCGGGCCGGTCGAGCCCTTGAAGGTGAAGATGACGCAAGGCAGGCCGGCCTTCGCCGCATAGGCGGCGGCCGCCGCGCCGGCATTGCCGGACGAACTGGAGACGATCGTCTTCGCGCCGAGCGCCTTGCCGGCCGAAATGGCCGATGCCGCCAGACGATCCTTGAATGACCAGGTCGGATTTCGCGTTTCGTCCTTGGCAAGCAGCCGCGTCATGCCGAGCGCCGCCGCGGCACGGTCGAGCCGATGAAGCGGCGAACCTCCCTCCCCGAGCGACACCGCTTCCTGTTCCGAATAGGGCAGAAAATCGCCATAGCGAAACAGGCCGGAGCCCGATGCCGAGGCCGGCCGCGCGCGCGGCCGGCAGAGCGCATCGTCATACACGACCGTCAGATTGCTGCGCGCGATCGGGCGGCACGCCGGACAGTCCTGCATGTAGGAGTTCGGCGGATGCTGCGCACCGCATCGAACACATCCGAGGGCGATTGCCTTGGCCATCAGATGATCCGCAACTTGGTGCTGCTGAGCATGAAGGAGTCGACGCCATCCTTGGTGACGACCATCGTGTCTTCGACCTGCAGCCCGCCGAGACCAAGTTCGTAGTATGGCGTCTCGACGCAGATCACCATGCCCTCCTCGAACACCTCGTTGTTCGAAGCTGCGATATTGGGCGCATCATAACCGTCCAGCCCAATGCCATGGCCGACGTGGCTGCGCTGGTAATGCGGCAGTCCCTCGCGGCGCACCGTCTCGACACAGGCGTTGAAAACATCAGCGGCACGGACCCCCGGCCTGATCATCTCGATCGCACGATCGAGGCCGACGCAAAGAGCGCGATGATACTGCGCAACCTTTTGCGAGGGCTCGCCGAGCACGGCGTTGCGGGCGATGTCCGCCCGATAATGCTGGTAGCGGCCGCCCGCGTCGAACCGAATGATGTCGCCCTTCGCCAGCCTGTAATCGGATGGTTGCACATTGGTCATCGCGCTGCGCGGTCCGCAACCCACGCAACCGAGCACGGGCAAGCCGCCTTCATTGATCGTCGTGTTGTGGAACACGCGGGCGAGTTCGTTCTCGGTGATGCCTTCCGCCGCAACGTCGAGCGCAGCGGTAATCGAAAGATCGGCGATCTGCGCGGAGCGGCGAAGGCGCGCGATTTCTTCCGATGTCTTGATCGCGCGGGCGTAGCGGAAAACCTCGGAGGCACGGACGAATGTCGCGCGCGGCAGCTCGCTGACGAGTCTGTCCCAATTCTGAGGCGTGATGCCGATTTCATCCACGCCGAAGCGGCCCGCCTCCAGCTTGCGATCCTTGATCGCGCGCACCAGCGCACTCACCGCGTCGCTGTCCTGCACACCTTCCATCAGCGCATGGATCTTGGCGTCCTGCGGGCTCAACTCGGCATCCGGCGTGCGGTCGAAATAGAACGCGCCATAGCGCCGCACATCCTTGACCCAGACTTCGGGATCGACAGCAAGATCGATAATTCCCGTGCTCGAAATAATCGCAGGCTCGCCCGCTTCCGGCTTCGGCGTCAGCACGTAAGCCTGAGGGCCGCGGCGAATCCAATGGCTCATCGCCCAGAAGCCGGAGGTGTAGGTGACGTTCTCCGGCATCGTGGCGATGACCGCGTCAAACCCCTCCTTCTTCATGCCCTCAAACAGACGATCGGAATTCATCAACATGTCTTGCGTGTCTTTCTTCACATGACTTCAATTAGATCGACGGGACGCCCGATTGCGGGCGCGCCGAGTTTCGTTGAAATGCGCTGCGCTGCCGCGACCACCGCCTCGCGGAGGCGTTCGCGGTCTCTCTCCTGCATGTCGCTGCGGGGAAGCGCCCCGCTGACAGCGGCGACGGCCCGCCCGGTCCTGTCGCGAATGACGGCGCCGACCGCAAAAACGCTCGGCAGATTTTCGCCGTCAGAGATGGCGTAGCCGAGCCTGCGGACTTCCCTGATGTCCTGGATCACCTGCTCGAAAGTCGTTTTGGTTTTGGGCGTCTTGCCCGCATAGGGCTCGGAGCCGAGCTGCGCCGCGATCTCTTCATCCGACAGGTCCGCAAGCAGCGCCTTGCCGAATGCGGTTGCGTGCAATTCGCCGCGCGTGCCGGGCGCACTGGTGATGGCGATCGGGCCACGGCTCTGCAACGCTTCGAGATAGATCACCGAGCGATCGCGCAGAACGCCGAGATAGGCGTTGATCTCGTCTTTCTCGGCCATGCGCCGCAGCTCGGACAGGCTGACTTCCTGAAGCCTGTTCTTCGCGACATAGCTCTGTCCGACCTGAAACGCGCGATAGCCGATCTTGTATTTCTGTCCGTCGGGCGCGCGCTCGACAAAATCCCATTCAGCCAGAGTGGTGATGTAGCGCTGCGCGATACTTGAGGCGACCTTGAGCCGCCGCGCGATCTCGCGCACCCCGAGCGGCTCGTTTTCCTCCGCCAGCAGCAACAGGATCTGCAGCGCCCGCGCCGCCGACTGGCTCCGCGAGCTCCCCTTGCCCTTTTCGCTCCTATTATCAGAACAGTGTTCTTCAATCATGGAATAACATACATGGCAACGACGGGGCGATGTCAAGAACCCCGCCGACGGAGAGGACTGTTTTCCAAAGGACCTGTTACGTACCGGTGCGCGGCCTCACGCCGATCCGCATTTCGCGACCAGCCTGTCGATTAGTTTCCCTCGGAACCGCCCAATAAAGACAACGCCGGAGACATCGTGCTGATTCCCGTAGTCAGCGGACTGAAGGTATGGGTGAGCAAAATCCGCCAAAGCGGCCGCCGAAAACGGCGCGATCTCGCAGAAGTCTGCGCTGGGCCGGGTTCCTGCGCAGGAGCCCTCGATTTAGCTGTCGTTATTCTGCGGGCAGCTCAACACGCTTCCTTGACATCGAATCCGCAGACTTCTTATATGCCGCCGATCCGAGGGGCAGGATTCATTGCCTGACCCGACGACGCCGTGGCGGGGTAGCTCAGTTGGTTAGAGCACGGGAATCATAATCCTGGGGTCGGGGGTTCAAATCCCTCCCCCGCTACCAAATTCGCCTCCCTGTCTAAATTGGCCGTCACAGTGAAGCCCCCGTACAAACGCCTCCGGGCGTGGCTGGGCTAACGGCCGCTCCCCCACCTTCGACGCCTCGGCTGCTTCTCATCAGGCTGCAACTGTTCGCTGGCCGAACACCGGGCTGCGTACTTCTTCGATCGACGCAATTTCAGCCGGTGCTGGTTGTCAAAACGCAACGCGAGCGAGCATGAATTTTAGTTCAAATGGGTCACTTGCCGGTGTTCATTGACCGTCATGCGCTGCCTAACGCAAGCCTCAACAGCCGTTTTCGCAACAGCGTCCGATAAGCCCTTGGCGTCAACTGGCCGCCGTGAAATAAGCCTTGGCCCCCGGGCATCGTTTTCGTTTCCAACCGGCAAGAGACCTTTATGAAGATTAAGCGCCTCCTCGTCGCTAACCGCAGCGAAATTGCGATCCGTGTCTTCCGTGCCGCTTCAGAGCTCGGCATCCGGACGATCGCCGTCTATGCCGAGGAAGACAAATTGTCGTTGCACCGCTTCAAGGCGGACGAGGCCTATCAGGTCGGGCGCGGCAAAGGCGGCGAGCTTCATCTTGGTCCGCTGGAGAGCTATCTCTCCATCGACGAAATCATCCGCGTCGCGCTGGACGCGCGCGCCGACGCCATTCATCCCGGTTACGGCTTTCTGTCGGAGAGCCCGGAATTCGCGGAAGCATGCGCGGCCAATGGCATCGTGTTCATCGGCCCCCGTCCGGAAACCATGCGCACGCTCGGCAACAAAGTCGCGGCACGCCGACTCGCGGTCGGCGTCGATGTGCCCGTCATGCCGGCGACCGATCCGTTGCCGGACGCCGCCGCCGAGATCATGCGCCTCGCACGCGATGTCGGCTATCCGGTGATGCTGAAGGCGTCCTGGGGCGGCGGCGGGCGGGGCATGCGGCCAATCGCAAGCGAGGACCAGTTGATCGACGCGGTGCAAACGGCGCGCCGCGAAGCGAAAGCCGCATTCGGCAAGGACGAGGTCTATCTGGAGAAGCTCGTCCAGCACGCCCGTCACGTCGAGGTGCAGCTGCTGGGCGACACGCACGGCAATCTGGTCCACCTGTTCGAGCGCGACTGCACCATCCAGCGCCGCAACCAGAAAGTGATCGAGCGCGCGCCTGCTCCCTATCTCGACGACGCCAAGCGCGCCGCATTGTGCGAAGCCGCGCTCGCCATCGGCAAGGCGACGAACTATGTCGGCGCCGGGACGGTTGAGTTCCTGATGGACGACGACACCGGCGCATTCTACTTCATCGAAGTCAATCCACGCATCCAGGTGGAGCACACGGTGACGGAGCAGGTCACCGGGCTCGATATCGTCAAGGCGCAGATCAAGATTCTCGAAGGCGGCCGGCTCGGCCACATCGATGAAACCGGCATCCCGCCGCAGCATGACATCAGGCTCAACGGCCATGCCCTGCAATGCCGGATCACCACCGAGAATCCGGACAACAGTTTCATCCCCGACTATGGCCGCATCACCGCCTATCGCGGCGCCTTCGGCTTCGGCATCCGTGTCGATGGCGGCACCGCCTATTCCGGCGCGGTGGTGACGCGCTACTACGATCCCATGCTGGAGAAGGTCACGGCGTGGGCGCCCTCGTCCGCGGAGGTCATC
>JBEBWH010000016.1:0-19137 GCA_040392305.1 Bradyrhizobium sp.
ATGCCCGGCTCGACGCCGTGGTCACGGTCGCCGACGCCAAATGGCTCAGCGACCGTCTCAAGGACGCCCCCGAGGCGAAGAACCAGATCGCCTTCGCCGACGTCATCGTGCTGAACAAGACCGATCTCGTTACGCCGGACGAACTGGAAGAGGTCGAGGGCCGCATCCGCGCGATCAACCCCTACGCCAAACTGCATCGCACCGAGCGCTGCTCGGTGGCGCTGGCGGACGTGCTCGAACGCAACGCTTTCGATCTCGATCGCATCGTCGATCTGGAGCCGGAATTCCTGAACGTGGGCGATGCGGACGACCATCATCACCACGACCACGATCATGGCGAGGACTGCGACTGCGGCCACGATCACCATCATCATCATGACCATCACGATCATCATCACGGCGGCATGAAGCACTATCACGACGAGGACATGCAGTCGCTGTCGCTCAAGACCGACGTCGCGCTCGATCCGAACAGGTTCATGCCGTGGCTGCAGGGCCTCGTCGCCAAGGAGGGGCAGAAGATCCTGCGCTCCAAGGGCATCCTGTCGTTCAAGGACGACGACGAGCGCTATGTCTTCCAGGGCGTGCATATGATGCTCGAAGGCGACCACCAGCGGCGCTGGCATGACGGCGAACGACGCGAAAGCCGCCTCGTCTTCATCGGCCGCGACCTGCCCGAGCAGTTGATCCGCGACGGCTTCCAGGCCTGCGTCGCCGCGCAATGAGCGACACCGGCTTCACTTCGCGCGAGCCCGACCGCATCGCCTCCGTGGCCGATCAGGTTCGCTCGTTCACGCTTGGCTCGCCCGCCACCGCCGCCTGCTTCCTCGGCGATCGCGCCGTCTTTGTCGGCAGCGAGGAGAGTTGCACCATTGTCGACGGCGACCTGGCGCAGCAGCGCGTCGAGGCGGCCTCCGGCGCGATCCTGTGCGCGACGGCGGACGGCAAGCGCATCCTGATCGGCACCGACGACGGACAGGTGGTCGCCCTCGACGCGGAAGGCCGACTCGAGACGGTCGCGACCGATCCCAAGCGGCGCTGGATCGACAATGTCGCCATGCACGGCGACGGCACGCTCGCCTGGTCGGCCGGCAAGACGGCATTCGTGCGCGCCCGCGACGCCGAGATCAAATCGCTCGATCTGCCATCGACCGTGGGCGGCATCGCCTTCGCGCCGAAAGGACTGCGGCTCGCCATCGCGCATTATGGCGGAGCCACGCTGTGGTTTCCGAACATGGCGGCCAAGCCCGAGCGCCTCGAATGGGCGGGCTCGCATCTCGGCATCACTTTCAGCCCCGACAACCGCTTCGTGGTCACGGCCATGCACGAGCCCGCCTTGCATGGCTGGCGTCTGGCCGATGCGCGGCACATGCGCATGACCGGCTATCCAGGACGGGTGCGCTCCATGGTCTGGTGCGCCGGCGGCAAACTGCTGGCGACATCGGGGGCCGACAGCGTGATCCTGTGGCCGTTCGGCAGCAAGGACGGCCCGATGGGCAAGGAGCCCGAGATGCTCGCGCCACTGCGCGCGCGCGTGTCCTGCGTTTCGGCCCATCCGCGCGAAAACATCCTCGCCGCGGGCTATGAGGACGGCACCATCCTGCTGGCGCGTCTGGCGGACGGAGCGGAAATTCTGGTTCGCGCCAATCAGGGCGACGGCGTATCGGCGCTGGCCTGGAACGCCAAAGGCAGCCGCCTTGCGTTCGCAACGGAAGCCGGCGCGGCGGGCCTGCTGGATACCGCCTGATCGCGAAGGTGCGCGCATATTGACAGCGGCCGCGGTCCACATGCCCGGCGGAACCTTGCTTCCGCCGGATCGTTGCTTTTCAAGGTACAGGGAGAATTCATGGAGGAGCGCTCGTTTCTGCGCCGGTTGACCTTGCGGAGCGATGAATTGCAGTTGCGTGGCAAGCTGCTTGTGGCTGGGGCTCTCGTGCTTGGCGGCGCGGGAATCATCACGCTGGCGGGGCTTGAGATCCTGGCTCGGAACACCGAAGTGGCGGAGACCGAAACGCCGGCGGCACCGCCCGCCGAAAGCGCCCCGGCTCCCGCGAACTCTCCGTCCACGCCTGCCCAACCGGACGAACAGCGGCCGACCACGCCCGCGCCGCAGCCGGCCCGCCCCTCGCCCGAAGCCCAGCAATCGGGCGCCAAGCCCGCGCTTCCGCCCGCCCCGGCGGAAAAGATGGGCGAGCCGATTAAAAAATAGCGCTGCCTCGTGTAACGATAGCCGCGGATCAGTCATTCCGCGTCGCACGGTCGGTCCGCTTCGGCTGCAAACGCCGGCTGGCAATGGCAACAATGACGCCAACAATGGGGAGAGACGATGAGCGATGACAGCGTTGTGGTGGAGCGTCGCGGGGCCGCGTTCTGGATCACCATCAACCGCCCGGCCAAGCGCAACGCGCTGAATGGCGAGGTCATCGCCGCCATCACCCGCGGTTTCCATGATGCGCAGAACGATCCGGAGACGCGCGTGATCGTGCTGACCGGCGCGGGCGACAAGGCTTTCTGCGCCGGCGCCGATCTGCAGCCCGGCGGCGCATTCACTTTCAATTTCGCCAAGCCCACGGTCGATTACGCCGACATGCTGCGGATGGCCCAAAGCGTCACCAAGCCGAGCATCGCCCGGATCAACGGCGCCTGCATGGCGGGCGGAATGGGGCTGCTCGCCATGGTGGATATGGCGGTCGCGGCCGATAGCGCCATCTTCGGCCTGCCGGAGGTCAAGGTCGGCGTGTTTCCGATGCAGGTGATGAGCCTGCTGCTCGACATCGCGCCGCGCCGCCTGATAAACGAATGGAGCATCACCGGGGAGCCGTTCGACGCGCAGGCTGCGCAGGCCGCCGGCCTCGTCAATCACGTCGTCCCCGCCGCCGAACTCGACGGCAAGGTCGAGTGGCTGGTGAACCGCATCACCGATAAGTCCCCGACCGCGATCCGGCGCGGCAAATATGCGCTGCGCGCCATCGCTTCGATGTCGTTCGACGAGAGCATCGCCTTCGCCGAAAGCCAGATCGCGCTGCTGACCATGACCGAGGACGGCAGGGAAGGGCTCGCCGCCTTCGGTGAAAAGCGCAAGCCGGTGTGGACGGGCCGGTAACGCCCGTTCCAGCGAGGTTTCCCGTTGCCGCCGGAAATCCGAACAGGTAAGACGGCGGACCGCTATCGCCGGGAGAGACCGTGGCCCGCTGCCGCGGCGCCGAAGGAGCAACCGCCCCGGAATCTCTCAGGCAAAAGAACCGGCGATAGAGACTGACATCTGGAAAGAGGCGCGCAAGCGTCCGCCGAAGGAGTAACGCTCTCAGGCAGAGGAACAGATGGGGCGACCGACAACGCGCTTTTGACAAGCCGGAGAGGCCGCCCATGAGTTCAGTTGTGCCGGAGACCGCCGACGCGCCGCGATCGGCGGAAAATACATCCTTCATCAGCCTGTTCGATCTGTTCAAGATCGGGATCGGCCCGTCCTCGTCCCACACCGTGGGTCCGATGAAAGCCGCCGCCGCGTTTGCGGCTGCGCTGCTCCCTCGCATCGACGATGTCGAGGCGATCACCGTGACGCTGTTCGGCTCGCTCGCCTGGACCGGCGAAGGCCACGCCACCGACAAGGCCGTCGTGCTCGGGCTCGGCGGTTGCGCGCCGGAGACGGTGAATGTCGACGACACCGATGCAATGTTCGCGGGCATCAAGGCCGCCGGCGCGCTTGAGATCGGCCAGCGGCGCGTCCGGTTTTCTGTCGGGTCCGATCTGGTGTTCGACCGCGTCACCGCGTGCGATCATCCCAACACGATGCGGTTCGAGGCGCGCGATTCTTCCGGTGCGGTGCTGTGCGAGGAGGTGTGGCTGTCGCTTGGCGGCGGCTTCATCGCGCGGCAGGGTGAAGCCGTGGCAACGTCCGCGGCATCCGCCACCATCCCCTTCCCGTTCGCCAGCGGCGAAACGCTCATCGCCATGGGCCGGCAATCGGGGCGCTCGATCGCTGCGATGATGCTGGAAAACGAGGCGGCGCTGCGGCCGCGGGCCGCCGTTCTGTCCGGCATCGACCGCCTGGTCGAAACGATGTCCGCCTGTATCGATCGTGGTCTCGACGCCTCGGGTCATCTGCCGGGACGCATGAAGGTGAAACGCCGCGCCAGGAAGCTGATGGAGGGCATCAACGCCGCGACGGCCGATGCCGCCGTCTCGCCGACGCGCGCCATGGAATGCGTGTCCGCCTTCGCCATCGCGGTGAACGAAGAAAACGCAGGCGGCGGCCGCGTGGTCACGGCCCCCACCAATGGCGCCGCCGGCGTGGTGCCCGCCGTGCTGCGCTATTATCGCGATTTCTGCCCCGGCAGCAGCAAGACCGGCGTGCATACGTTCCTGCTCGCGGCGGCTGCGATCGGATCGATCATCAAGCGCAACGCATCGATTTCCGGCGCCGAGGTCGGCTGTCAGGGCGAGGTCGGATCGGCGGCGTCGATGGCCGCGGCGGGACTATGCGCCGCGCTCGGCGGCAGCAACGAGCAGATCGAGAACGCCGCCGAGATCGCGATGGAGCATCATCTCGGCATGACCTGCGACCCGATCGGCGGGCTGGTACAGATCCCCTGCATCGAACGCAACGCCTTCGGCGCGATCAAGGCGATCAACGCCGCCTCGCTGGCGCTCAAGGGCGACGGGCAGCACGTCGTCAGCCTCGACCAGGTCGTCGCAACGATGCGCCAGACCGGCGCGGACATGCAGTCCAAATACAAGGAGACCTCGCAGGGTGGTCTCGCCGTCAACGTCATCGAGTGCTGAACGCCTGCGGAGTTTCCCGGACGACCCGATTCAATCTAACCAGATCGTGCTCCGGAATCAGAAAAGGCCCACCGCATATGCTGCGGCGGGCCTTTATATTCCGACCGGATAGTGGATCAGACGATGCGGCAGATTAGGCCGGATCGAAGTAGTGAATTTCAAGCAGCATGCAGCCCTTCTCGGACTTGAAGGGGCCGTGATAGGCCTGCGGCGGACGGCAGGCATAGGTGTTCGGCGGAAAGCTCGTGCCGCCCTCGCCCTTCTCGTCGTTGCCGACAGTGAGGTCGCCGGAAATCAGATAGACCTCTTCCCAGTACTCATGCACGAACGGCGTGGTGGTGAACACGCCGGGCTCGAAGCGCAGGAGCCGCGTGCGCGAGCCGCGCTTGTTGGCCTCATCCAGCGCGCCAGAGAGAATCTTCTGCTGGATGCCGGCCGGATATCCCGGCGGGGTCTCCCAGCCGGCATTCATGTCGAGCGTATAGAATTCGTCGTGCTGCTTGTTGACCGCCATGTCCGGCTCCCCTTCGCGTCGCTTACGCGCGCGCCTTGCGCGTCTTGAGTTCGTCGTCGAGGCTATACGAGTTCAGCATGCCATCGACAAGGGCGTCCGCCGCCTTCCAGTCGTAGGTCCGGAACGAGTGGCCCTTGGTGACGAAGGTCGCGCCGGCATAGAACATCTCGTACTGGTGATGCCGCGAGCCGAACTCGGAGCCGACCGCATCCCACGCGAGCTTGTAGAACTTCACCCGCTCGCGCGAGCTCGCCGCGGGCGACTGCTGGGTCTTGTCGATCAGCGCCGACAGTTCGGCATTGGCGAAATCGTCGATCGACGACGGCAGCATGATCAGGCCGCCGCCCGCAAGCTCGCGCAGCGTGTTGAGAACCTTGGGATAGAGCTGCTGAGTCAGCGTCTGCGCGCTGTAGAGCATGTGGCGGTCCGGCACGAAATACGGCCCGGCCTTGACGCCCTTGGCCTCCATCGCCACCACCAACGCCTCGATCATGCCCGCTTCGGCGGCGAGCTGGCCGAGCATCTCCCGCACCTGCGGGAACTGGGTGATGCCGTTGGTCTCCGCCGTGCGATGCGCCAGACCGACCAGAAAGCGCGTCTTGACCATCAGGCGCACCATCGCCTGGTGGTTCTGGTGCACATGCGCCGGCGTCGCATGGAACTGCTTCTGGCACATGTCGATGTCGCCATCGATGAACACGCGGCTCCACGGCACGCGGACATCGTCGAAATAAAGGACGGCGTCGTTCTCGTCGAAACGGCTCGACAGCGGGTTGTCGAACACCGAAGACGCGCCTTCCTCATAGGACTTGCGCGACAGGACCTTCAGCCCCTTGGAGTTCATCGGAATGGCGAAGGACAACGCATAGCGCTCGTCGCCCGGCCGCAGCGGCTGAATGCAGCTCACGAACACTTCGTTGGCGACCACGCCGCCGGTCGCCAGCATCTTGGCGCCGCGAATGATGAGACCCTCGGCATCGCGCTCGACCACGCCGGCGGTAAGGAACGGATCGGCCTGCTCGCTCGCCGCCTTGGAACGGTCCGCCTGCGGGTTGATGATCACATAGGTGAGATAGAGATCGTTGTCGCGGGCGTAGCGATAATAGTCGGCCAGCGCCTTGGCGCGCTCGGGATTGTAGGCCTCGAACTGCGGCAGGCCCATATACATTCCGGCGATGCAGGAGGCGACATGATCCGGCGCGCGGCCCATGAAGCCGGCGTGCAGCGCGGTCCAGGCCTCGAGCGCGCCGCGGCGCTCGCACATGTCTTCATAGGACGTCGGCAACTGCCAGATGCGATTGGCGCGGCCGCCTTCGGGCGTTTCGAAGGTCATCAGGTCGCGGTTCTCCGGCGCGCTGGCATAGTCGAACAACTTCGCCACCGACCGAACGAGATTGCGAAACGCCGGATGCGTTGTCACGTCCTCGACGCGCGCACCGTCGATATAGATCTCGCGCCCGTCGCGCAGGCTCTCGGTATGGTCCCGTCCTGACTTCATCTTCTGCTCCTTGGCAAAATTAGTAATGCATCGGCAGCGGCCACTCGTAGGCCGGCTGGCTCGCAGGGGTAAGGTTCTGGTAACGGCCGCGGAAGAACACCAGCGGGGCGGGCTGATGCGGGTGCGTCGTATAGCGCACCACCCTTCCGACAAAAATCACATGATCCCCGCCATCGTAGTTGGCGTAGGGAACGCATTCGAAATGGGCGAGCGCGCCGGCGATCAGCGGCGCCTGCGCATGGCCGGCCGTGCGCTCGACATTGCTCCATTTGTCGGACATCGCGCGCGCGAACTGGTTGGCGATCTCGGCCTGATCCTTGCTCAGCACATTGACGGCATAGCCTTCCGCCTCCTGCATCGCGGGCAGACTGTACGCCTTGCGATCGACGCTGAAGAGGATCAGCGGAGGATCGATCGACACCGAATTGAACGAACTCATGGTGATGCCGATCGGCGCATCGGTCTTGCTGTGGGCGGTGATGACCGCCACGCCGGTGGCGAACTCGCCGAGCGCATGCCGAAACCGCCGATCTTCCTCCGAGGCCATCGCTCCCGCCCTGCGTCGTGGATACCTTTGTCAGATAGCTTTCTATTAGAGTTGACAAATGATGCCCGTCAAGCCCCTCCGTGAAGGAAGGTCGATCACAGCCTCAAATACACACCGGAAGCCCGCCCGCCATGAACCATGGCGGGCGAAAGGTCAGTTGTGAATGCAAGCCCGAATAGCCTGCACATCGGCAATTCACGCGACCAGGGCCGCCAAAACACCGACGCGGGTGCTTCTAGGAAACCACCGGCGCGGGCGCAGGCGCAGGGACGCCCACTGCAAACCAGTCCTGCATCGATGCGGCAAGGCGGACGCCGCGATCGCCGCTCTCGACAAGCGCGGACAGAATGGTGCGGAACTGCTCGAATTGGCGCGGCGTCAGGGTCTCGAACAGGACGTCATTCACCGGACGCTGAAAGGCGGCGAGTTTGGCAAGCTGACGCTCGCCATGTTTCGTCACGCGCAACTGGACGCGGCGGCGGTCAGCGGGATCGGCGATTTTCCGCACAAAGGAAGCAGCCACCAGTTTGTTGATCTCGTTGGTCACGAAAGACCCGCTCAGATGCAGGGTTTCTGCGATCTTGTTAACCCCGAAGCCCTCGATTTTTCCGTGCCGCGCAATTGTGATGACGATGAGATACTGCGTCGAAGACAGACCGACAGACTCGGCAAAACGCGCACGCGCGGTTTCGAGCGACCGGCTGAAAGCAAAAAAATCGTTGAGCATTTGCCGAAATGCCACATCGCTTCCGTCGAGCAGCAGCTCCGGCCGAGAGACCGTCATTGAAGTTTCGTCCTTTTCCATTGAAGCTCACCCGCAATGCTTGGATTGCTCGCAGACAGTCCTTCGCTATTGGGAAGCGCCGATTCCCGTGACTTCCCAATAGGATTCGACCCAACAATTATGCCTGCCGAAATGACCGCAAAGCAAGCGACCTGATCGATATGATGAAGCGGCGACACCGGCGCTGCGCGGCGCGGAGAAAACCCGAAATATGTGCCTCGACTTTCGCAGTCCCCCCTCCGATCTGCCGCGCCCCGCAGTAAAATAATTCACAAAAGTATCTTTCTTAAATCGTTTTATTGTGCAATCTTTCTGTCATGAGGCGGGAGGAGCGACTGTCGGCTGCAGCTTTCATTACGATTGGAAGACGCCCGCGGCGCCCGAGCCTCGGGACTTCCTGTTCCCATCCCGCGCGATCCTTAAGGCGCAGGGCGAGTTAGCATCGCGGCGCGGGCCACGCTTGACCGTCGCCACCCCTCACCTAATATTCCGCCTGAAATTTCACAAAGACCCCAGATGAACGCAAACACCTCAGCACAGACCGCGACCGAAGGCATGAGCACCAATCAGGTCTTTGACACCCGCTTCCGCTCCGCACTTGCGCGGATGGCCGACAACGGACGCATTTCCGTTTGCCGCGGCGCCGTCGATCCGCATCTGGAAGTCGCCGCGCTGCTCAAGAAACTCGACGGCCGTGAGGCTTTGTACTTCCCGGACGTCACGGGCTACGACACTCCGGTCGTCGGCAATCTTCTCAACGGCCGGGAGAATTGCGAAGCCGCGTTCGGCACGGATTATCGCGGCATCCGCGAGATGATCGGGCGCGCGCTCGGCGCGCCGCTGCCGCCGCAGATCGTCGACCGCGCCCCGGCGCAGGACGTCGTCATCCGCGACGTCGACCTCGCGAAGATTCTTCCGATCCTCTACCACGCGCCCGATGACGCCGGCCGCTACATCACCGCGGGCATCGTCGTCGTGCGCGATCCCGAGATCGGCGTCTACAACGCATCCTATCATCGGCTGCAGCTGCTCGGCCCGGACAAGCTGGCCATCAAGCTCGATTACGGCCGCCACTTGCGGGCCGCCTTCGAGCGCGCGCAGGCCCGACGCCAGTCGCTCCCCGTCGCCATCTGCATCGGCGTCGATCTGGCGCTGTACCTGACCGCCGCGACGATGGGGTCGCAGATGCCGGAATCCGCCGACGAACTGGCGGTGGCCGGGCGTCTGTCCGGGCGGCCGCTGACCGTGGCCAAGGCCGTCTCGCACGATCTGCTGGTCCCGGCCGAGGCGGAGTTCATTCTCGAAGGCGAGATCCTGCCCGACGAAGTCGCGATGGAAGGCCCGTTCGGCGAATTCGTCGGCTTCGCTGCGCCTGCCGCGAATGCGCCGGTGCTGCGCGTCAATGCCGTCACCCACCGCACGAAGCCGATCTATCACGCGATCAACGGCTTTGGCCGCGAGACCATCGGGTTGCGCAAATATGTGCTCGAAGCGAGCCTCCTGAAGGTGCTGCAGGCCGCCATCCCGATCGTGACCGACGCCGAAATGACGGCCGGCGGACTGCACCGCTTTCACGCCGTGCTGCAGGTGAAGAAAACCTCGCCGCAGCATGACGGCCTGCAGCGCAACGCCATGCTGGCCGCCTTCGGCGCGCTGAAGGATCTCGATCTCGTCACCGTGGTCGACGAAGACATCGATATCCGCGACCCGCTCGACGTCGAATACGCGCTCGCCACGCGCATGGAAGCGTCAAAAGACCTGATCATGGTTCCCGCTGCGCGTGGCCATGAATATGTCCGCGTCAGCAATCGCGGCATGCGCACCAAGCTCGGCATCGACGCCACCGTTCCTTTCGAGGACAAGGCGCGCTTCCACCGCATCCGCTTCGCCGACGTGGACGCGCCCGCCGACCGGTTTGGCGGCGATCTCGCATCGCTTCGCGCGCTCGTCGCATCTCCCGCGGTTACGCCGCCAAAAAAAGCCGACACATCATCATAAACTGGACCCGGCGGCGAAGCCGCTAAACCAAGAGGACGATAGGGATGAAGACACTATCCGCTGCAGCGCTGTCGCTCGCTGTTCTGTTCGCGCCCGGCATGGCTAACGCCTCATGGCCGGAGCGCACGATCAAGATCGTGGTGCCTTACGCGCCGGGCGGCTACACCGATGCGGTCGGCCGCATCACCGCGCGCTATATGGAGAAGGCGCTGGGCAAGACGGTCATCGTCGAGAACCGCGGCGGCGCCGGCGGCATCGTCGGATCGGACCTCGTCGCCAAGTCGCCGGCGGACGGCTACACGCTGTGCATGTGCAGCGTCGGCGCCATCTCGGTCGCGCCCATCGCCCAGAAAACCGAATACGACCCGGTCAAGAGCTTCGCCCCCATCAGCATCGTCAGCACGATCCCGCAGACCGTGATCGTCAACCCGAAGCTGCCGGTGAAGTCGATTCAGGAACTGGTGACTTACGCCAAGGCCAATCCAGGCAAGCTGAATTTCGGCTCGAGCGGCGCCGGCGGCCTGATGAACTATTCCGTCGAGCTGTTCCAGTCGCGCACCGGCACCAAGATGGTCCACGTGCCCTTCGCCGGTGGCGCACCGGCCACGGCGGCGGTTGTCGCCAACGAAGTGGATCTGTCCTTCACCAACATGACCGACGCCCTGCCGCAGATGGAAGCCGGCAAGGTGCGCGGCCTCGCCGTCACCTCGGGCGAGCGCAGCCCCTTCGCGCCCGACCTCCCGACCGTGCAGGAAACCGTCATTCCCGGCTATAATGTCGAGTCCTGGAATGCCGTGATGGCTCCGGCCGGCACGCCGACCGAGATCGTCGATCGCATCTCCAAGATTCTTGCCGATATGGCTAAGGACAAGGAAGTGATCGACGCCATGGCCAAGGTCGGCGCGACCACCGTGTTCACCACTCCGGATGCCTTCGGCAAGCGGATTGCCGGCGAGGTTGCGCAGTGGCGCGATCTGCTCGCCGAAATCGCGCAGAAGCAGAAGAAGTAAGATTCGAGCTGAAGCGGCCTTCGGGCCGCTTCAGTCTGCTGTTCCGACCTTCCAGTAACGGGCGTGCCGCGTTGTCATGAACCGATCCATCCCGAAAGGCGAAGTCGATTTCTATTCCGGCGCATTGCTCGTCGGCATCGCCGGCGTCGCATTGTGGTTTATCTCCGGCCTCGAAATCGGCACACCGGGCCGTATGAAGACGGGCTTCTTTCCGTTCGCGATCGCCATAATTCTCGGCCTGATGGGCCTTTTCCTCGTCATCCGTGGCCTTCTGGTCCAAGGACCGAAGGTGGAGACGATCTTCCTGCGCCCGCTCGCGATGGTGCTGCTGTCTGCAGCCGCCTTCGCCGTGTTCGTCGACAGGCTCGGATTGATCGTCGCCATCCTGGCCCAGGTCACGGTGGCCAGCTTCGCGCCCAGCAAAGTCTCGCTCGCTGAAAGCCTGTTTGTCGGCGTCGTCCTCGCCGCCGTCAGCGCCGTCGTGTTTATCTGGCTGCTCGGCGTCCCGATGAAGACCTTCCCATGGTAGATATTTTCTCGCAACTGATGCACGGCTTCGCCGTCGCGGCGACGCCGACCAACCTGCTGTTCTGCTTTGTCGGCGCGCTGGTTGGCACTTTGATCGGCGTTCTTCCAGGCCTCGGCCCTGTCGCGACTATTTCGCTGCTGCTGCCCGCGACCTTCGCGCTGGATCCGGTCACCGCGATCATCATGCTCGCCGGAATTTTCTACGGCGCGCAGTATGGCGGCTCGACCACCGCGATCCTCGTCAACATTCCGGGCGAATCGTCCTCCGTCGTCACCACGCTCGACGGCTATCAGATGGCGCAGAAGGGCCGCGCGGGCGAGGCTCTCGCCATCGCCGCCATCGGCTCGTTCATCGCCGGCGTGTTCGGTTCGGTGGTGGTGGCGATCGCCGGCGTGCCGCTGGCCGCGATCGCGCAGGAGTTCAAGTCGCCGGACTATTTCTCGCTGATGGTGCTCGGCCTGATCTCGGCCGTGGTGCTCGCCAGCGGCTCCGTGTTCCGCGCCGTCGCGATGATCTTCCTCGGCCTCCTGCTCGGCATGGTCGGCATGGACGTCAACACCGGCATGGCGCGCATGACCTTCGGCCTGATCGAGCTGTCGGACGGCGTCAGCTTCGTCGCCATGGCGCTCGGTCTGTTCGGCATCGCCGAAGTGATCTCGAATCTCGAAGGCGCGGCCAGCCGCGTCATCAACAAGACCAAGATCGAACGCATCTGGCCGTCCTGGGCCGTCATCAAGTCAGCACGCTACGCCATCGGCCGCGGCACGCTGCTCGGCACCTTCTTCGGCTTCCTGCCCGGCGGCGGCTCCACCATCGCCAGCTTCTCGGCCTATGCCCTTGAAAAACGCCTGTCGAAGACGCCCGAGCGTTTCGGGCAGGGCGCTATCGAAGGCGTCGCCGGGCCTGAGTCCGCCAACAACGCCGCCGCTCAGACCTCGTTCGTGCCGCTATTGACGATGGGCCTGCCCACCAGCGCCACCATGGCGCTGATGATCGGCGCGCTCACGCTGTACGGCATCGCGCCGGGGCCGATGGTCATCACACGGCAGCCCGATCTGTTCTGGGGCCTGATCGCCAGCATGTTCATCGGCAACATCATGCTGATCATCATCAACATGCCGATGATCGGCATCTGGGTGAAGCTGCTCTCGATCCCCTATCGCGTGCTGTTCCTGGTGATCTTGATCATCAGCAGCATCGGGATTTATTCGGTCAACAACTCGCCGTTCGACATCTATCTTGCGATCGCCTTCGGCCTTCTCGGCTATCTGCTCCGCAAGCTCGACTGCGAACCGGCTCCGCTACTGATGGGCTTCGTGCTCGGCCCAATGCTGGAAGAGAATTTCCGCCGCAGCATGATCCTGTCGCGCGGCGATCCGCTGGTGTTCTTCCAGCGGCCGATCAGCCTGACATTGCTGATTCTGAGTGTCATACTGCTGGTCCTGGTCGCGCTGCCCTCGCTTCAGCGCAGGCGCGAGGAAGTGTTCCAGGGCGAAGACTGACGCTTGGAGATCAATCATCGGAAGCCGGCATCTGAAACATGACGACTTCCGGCAGGGTGGGAAACAACAATGACCAAACAGGACCACCGCACCCGCAGCGGCGGGCAGATTCTCGTTTCCGCGCTCGCGGCGCAGGGCGTTGACCGCATTTTCGGCGTTCCGGGCGAAAGCGCGCTGCCGGTGTTCGATGCGCTCAACGACGCCACCGGTATCCGCTTCATCACCTGCCGGCACGAGGCGAACGCCACCCATATGGCGGAGGCCGACGGCAAGCTGACCGGCCGCCCCGGCGTCAGCATCGTCAGCCGTGGTCCCGGCGCCATGCACGCCGCCATCGGCCTGCACACCGCGATGCAGGATTCGACGCCGCTGGTGCTTCTGGTCGGGCAGGTGCCGCGCGACCATCGCGGCCGCGAAGCCTTTCAGGAGATCGACTATCGCCGCGTCTTCGCCAGCATGGCCAAGTGGGTGACGGAGATCGACGACCCGTCGTCGATACCGGAAGCCGTCGCGCGCGCCTTCCACACCGCGACCCAGGGGCGTCCCGGCCCGGTGGTGCTGTGCCTGCCGGAAGACATCCTCGACGCCCATTCCGACGTCGCCGATCCGCCGCGATATCGCCCGGCCGTTTCGGCCCCTTCGGCGGAGAGCATGGCCGAGCTGCGCGAGCATCTCGCCCGCGCCCAGCGCCCGCTGGTCATCGCCGGCGGCGACGGCTGGACCGAACAGGCGCGCGCCCAGCCCGCCCGTTTTCTGCAAGCCAACGATCTGCCGATGCTCGCCGGCTTCCGCTCGCAGTCTATTCTCGACAATCGCGATCCGCATTATTGCGGCGACCTCAGCCTCGGCTCCAATCCGGCGGTCGGGGAACGGGTGCGCAACGCCGACCTGCTGCTGGTGATCGGCGACCGGCTTGGCGATGTTACGACGCAGCACTACACGCTGCTCGATACGCCGAGGCCGAAGCAGACCCTGATCCATGTCTATCCCGGTGCGGAAGAACTGGGACGGGTCTATCAGGCGGACCTTTCGATCGTCGCCAACAGCAATGCGTTCGTCGCGGCACTGGCGGAAATGCCGGCGGTCGATGGCGGATCGCGCGCCGCATGGCGCAGCGATGCGCGACAGGTCTATGAACGCTACCGCATTCCGCCGGAATCGACGCTCGATATGGACATGGCGCAGGTCATCACGCATCTGCGGCAGGCGCTGCCCGATGACGCCATCGTCACCAACGGCGCCGGCAACTATACCATCTGGCTGCATCGCTTCTTCGAATATCGCGCGCTCGGCAGCCAGCTCGCACCGCGCTCCGGCTCGATGGGCTACGGTTTGCCGGCGGCGATCGCCGCCAAGCTGCGCCATCCCGATCGCCCGGTCGTGGCGCTCGCAGGCGACGGATGCTTCATGATGGCGTCGCCGGACTTCGCCACCGCCGTGCAGCAGAACCTGAATATCGTGGTGATCATCGCCAATAACGGCACTTACGGGTCGATCCGGATGCATCAGGAGCGCCACTTCCCCGGCCGCCCGAATGGCACCGAGCTGACCAACCCGGATTTCGCCGCGCTGGCGAAATCCTACGGCGTCCATGGCGAAACCGTGCAGCGCCATGCCGATTTCCCGGCCGCCCTGCAGCGGGCGCTCGCCGCCAGCGGCCCGGCGATCATCGAGCTTCGGCTCGATCAGAAGCAGCTGACGCCGACGATGCGGATCAAGGATACCGCTTCGGCCTGATCCGCGATTTTGGCGGTATCGGGGATCGCATCGCGCGACGGGCGTCCGGCCACGGACGTCTGGGGAAGCGGGCGAGCCCTATCCCGCCTCGTTGCCGTCCGCCCCGGTGTCCTTCCAGCGCTTCACGACATGGCTGTCGATGCCGAACAGATCGAGCGCCCGGCCGAGCGTCTGATCGACCATCTGCTCCAGCGTCTCCGGAAGCGCATAGAAGGCCGGCACCGGCGGCATCACGATGGCGCCGGCTTCCGTGGCCGCCGTCATGGCGCGCAGATGAATGAGATGTAGCGGCGTTTCGCGCACCAGAAGAACGAGCCTGCGGCGTTCCTTCAGCACCACGTCCGCGGCCCGCGTCAGCAGCGACGAGGTCACACCGGTCGAAATCTCCGACAGGCTGCGGATCGAACAGGGCGCGACGATCATGCCGAGGGTGCGGAACGAGCCGCTGGAAATCGACGCGCCGACATCGTCGATGCGATGCACGACATCGGCAAGCGCACGGACATCGGCGACCTTCAGCGACATCTCATGCGCCAGCGTGACTTCGGCGGAGCGGCTCATCACCAGATGCGAGGTGATGCCGAGCTCGCGCAGCAGCTTGAGCAGCCGCACGCCGTAGACCACGCCTGACGCGCCGCTGATGCCGACGATCATGCGCTTCGGAGACTGTATCGTCATAACTGTTCGTTCCCTGCGCTTTGCGCGAGTTCCGCGAGCGCCTCAGTCAAACGCACCCGTGTTTCTTCCGGAAACGTCTCTCCCAGGACATCGGCATAGGCTGTGAGAGCCGTCAGAGCCGCGTCCTGCACGCTGGCGACTTCCATCCCTCGCGCAACGGTGTCTCCCACCGCGACCATCCGGTCCTGCTGGATATGTTCGCCCTGCAACTCCAGACGCTTGGCCTGCTCATAGAGCGCGGCTGTCCCGGCCGAACCATCCTGCTGCGCCTTGATCGCGCGGCGCAGGGCGCGCGCCGGCTGCACGACATTCGCGCGCCAGTCGGCGACCGTCTCATCGAGCGCGGCAAACTCCTGCGGCGACAACGCATGCCGTTGCGCCGCCCGCCACAACCCGAACAGCACGAGATTAACGTCCGCGCCGTACCGGTCCTGAAGCGGCAGCAGCAGCGCCGGCACGCCGGGCCGCCCATAGAGCGCCAGCGAGAAGCGCCAGAACGGCGTCGCGCCGGCCGCGACGTCATCACGCTCAGATCCGCTCATCCGCTCTCCCCGATGGCAATGTCAGTGTCAGATCTGCCGAACGATATTATCGATGAACGACTGGATATGGATTCGCATCGCATCCGCCGCCTGCTCGGGATCATGTTTGCGGATCGCCTCGACGATCGCTCCGTGCTGATCGCAGACCCGCTTGTGCTGATCGTCCGCGCGCAGCGAGATGAACCACAGCCGCAGCGACCGTTCGTGCAGATTGCGCAACAGTTCGGCGAGAACAAGATTACGCGACCCGCGCGCCAGCAAAGCGTGGAATTCGCGATCGAGCATCATCATGCTTTCGACTTCGCGCTGACGCGCTGCGCTCCGCATCCGTTTCAGATTGTCGTCGAGCAAGGCGATATCGCTCGCGGACGCCTGTTCGGCCGCGCGCCTGACGCTATGCAACTCGTTGACGAGCCTCACCTCGTTGATCTGCAGCGTTTCGTCGAGGCTGATCGGGCGCACGACGATGCCCTTGCGCGGAAGCACTTCGATCAGGCCATCAACCATCAGGCGGTCGATCGCCTGCCGCACCGGCGTGCGGCCGATGCCGAGCGCGTCGCTGAGGATCGCCTCGCTCATCACCTCGCCGGGCTTCAGCTCGCAGGTGATGATCCGGTGCTTGATCCTCTCATATGCGGTCTGCCGCAATGAGGGACGAAGCGTGCGATCCGCCCGCAACGTCTTGCGCGCTACATCTGTCTGCATCGTCGTTTGACTGACGCTCGGCGAGTTTTTCGGCAATAGGGCGCTCGCGCTGACGGGATCAGGCCGGAAGGATTTTGATATCGTATCCGAACTTGATGGTGCGTCCAAGCACGGGGTCATGAAGCTCGCCCTCGAAGCGCGATGCGGGCCGGATGCCGCCGATCGCCGGGATCGTACCGCCGAACATCACGGTTTCATCGGCGAGGCCGCCGGCGCGATACCCGTCCATCAGCTCCTGAATGTGGATCAGCGCCGCGGTGCCGCCCTCCTGATAGAGGACACGCTGACCGTCGATGGTGGCGTAGCTGCGCAGCACCAGCGAATCCCAATGACCGGCGACCTCCTCATACGGCCAGACGGTCGCGGCGATCGGCTTGTCGCAGATCTGCTTGGACAGGGCCACGCCATGGGTCTCCAGCTTGCGATCGGTGTGGTCCGAACCGACGCCGACATAGAGTTTGCCGTCGTGACGGATCACCACCGGCTCGACTTCGCCGCTCGAGTCGCCCCCGATCACCTCGATCGCGCCCTGCGTGGTCAAACGCGACGCGGAAGCGCGATAATAGGTCGGCACCTGCTCCGGACGCGGCACGCCGAGGGCCTCCAGTTCGGCGATATGGTGCTCGGTCGCGGCCTTGTCGCGGCCGGCCCACCCCGCGATCACCAGCGTTGTCGCCGTCACCGTCAGCGGCGCCGCGGAGGACTTCTGTTCGACTTGGAGCACCAGGCTGGTCATATCGCTTTCTTTCCCATCATGTTCACGCGTCGCGCGTCGGACAAACGCCTACGGCGCAGACCAAGGCCAAGGCCAATACGGCCACGGCCCGATCCGCCGCCGGGCGATGTTCTGCGCCGCAAGTTAGCCGATCTGTGAAATTTCACAAGGATGTTAAGAACAGCCGCCACAGGGAATTTCCGCGAGCGGCGGCAGCCATCCGCCATCGGACGTTGGGTCGTCCCAAACCAGAAATATCAGTTTGCAATCGGGCCTGCCGCCGAAGCGGGCGGCGTCAGAATCCGGCTTGCGGCCGACCCCGGACAATCAGATGCAAGTGCGCAAGCTGCCCCTGCGCTCACCAGCGCAGCTGTCGCGGGCGGCGCACCGCACCCGCGCGCCCGTTCAGCCAAGAGCGGCCGGCCGGCCGTGCGCGCATCCACCTCGGCCACGCGCGGAAATCCGCCGTTGTCGCCACCCTGCCGCGAGGCCTCGCCTCCGGTTACGGCGCGAGATATTGCAGCAGAGCCGGATCGTTGCGGATCGCATCTGCGCTGCCGGACAGCGCGACCTTGCCGCGATCCAGCACATAGGCGATGTCGGCGACCCGCAGCGCCAGATCGAAATTCTGTTCGACCACGACGACCGCTATATCTTTCGCGAGCAGCGTCAGCGGGTCGGTGATCTCCTCGATCACCCCGATCCATACGCCCTCGGTTGGCTCGTCAAGCAGCAGAACCTTTGGCTCGGTCAGCAACGCGCGCCCGATGGCGAGCATCTTGCGCTCGCCGCCGGACAGCGTACCGGCGCTCTGATCGAGCCGCTGCCCAAGTTTGGGAAAAATCTCCAGGATACGGCCGGCCGCGTCGCGATCCCGGTTGGTCAGCGCGCCGACGGCGAGATTGTCGCGCACCGATAGCCGACCGAACACCGCGACTTGCCGGGAAACTGCTTGTCGTACTCCGCCTGGATGCGGGCGCTCGCCTGATCCTCCGCCGTCACCTCGCGGAAATAATCAAGGCAGCTCGCCAGTCCCTCGATCTCGTTCGGCGAATTGATGTTGAGCGTGTTCTCGTCATAGTAGACAGCCGCAAGACGGCCGTTGTTCTTCAGGAAGCCTGCTTCATAGAGCTGCTTGAAGAACGGCCCGACGCCGGGCAGCACGATCATGTTGAAGACGACGTCGACCTTGTTGGAGATCACCTTGTTGACGGTCGCGCTGAAGTCGACCTAATCGAGCGGATAGTATTCCTCTCGACGCCATCGACGCGATTCACGCGGCCGAGCGTAAGACGGCGACAAAGCTTCCCGACTACCTGCAGATCGTGAAATGACGAACTCTTCCTTTTCGGTCCGTGGGCGCTGCGCCATCGTGGCAATCAAGGGCGAGCGGGAAATTGCCACCCTGCGGCATCAGCTCGATCATCTTGGCATGAGTCTGGTGCTTTCCGACGTCACAGCGGCGCGCGATCAGGGCGATACCGGCGACGTCGTGATCGTGGATATCGATGTCATTCCCAACGACGTCGCGGACCTTGCCGCATGGACGGCGGGCCTCCCGGTCATCGCACTGGTCGGCGTTGAAACACCAAGCCG
>JBEBWH010000017.1:0-17694 GCA_040392305.1 Bradyrhizobium sp.
TGAGGACGCCGACGAGGGATAATATCTGTTAGACGCGCCCGGTTCGTCTCCCCCGATCACCGCCCGTCCCAGGTCCAAGCCTCGATCGGCGGCAGCCGCGCGAACGGCGCCGCGCCGTTCCGCAGCGGATCCATCGCCTCGGCCTGATCCAAGGCCCAAGTCCTCCAGCCGGCGTAGTCGTCGCCGGCCGCCGCCGCCGAAGCGTCCGCCGCCGCGACATAGGCGCGGATCGCCCGCGCCTGCGCATGGCGCTCGGCTTGAGCGACGAGCTTCGCCGACAGCGCCGTCTGCGCCTCGCGATAGGCCCGGCGCTTCTGGCGGGCCGTCTCCGCCTCGGCGCGCCGCTCGGCCTCGAGCGCCCGCAGGCGACGGCGCTCGGCCAACTCCGCCAAGCCCGCCTCCAGGCTGGCGACGATGGCCGGCAGCTGAGCCTCCAACGGCGTTTTGAGCTCTTTAAATTCCGTCGGGACAGACAGGGCCTCGCGGATCTTGCAGACCAGATCGCCGGCGGGCACGGTCGCGCGCACCGTCTGACGCTCGGGGCGTCCGCGCAACGCCTCGGCGGTGGCGGGGCGGGACTGGACCTTGCTCCGCTCGTAAAGGGTGAAGGCCAGGGTCTCGCCGTTGGCCGTGACGGTCAGACCGCCCGGACCGCAGCCCACCTGGCGCCGACGGCGCTCGAGCGCCTTGAGCAGGGCGCTGGTCAGACGCAGGCGGCGTTGGGCCAGAGGCGTGGTCAGATCCGCCAGTCCCGCCACGCCCCAACCCTCGCGCCCAAACCGGCGGCGCGTCGCGGCGTCCTCGGCGATCCAGCCGCGCACGATCGGATGAGCGCGGCGTAGGTCGTCCGGGACGGGGATGGCTTCGGCGTCCGTCGCGGCGGCGGCGGGCGGGCGCTTCTTCGGCGGCGCGATCACCACCTGCTCGTTGCCGGGGCGCGGAGACAGGGGCGGGCGCGGCGGGGTCGGCCGGCCGTGTTTGACCTGGCTCCAATAGCCGCGCGGCGGGACCGGAACGCCGGCGACGCGGCAGGCCTTGGCCAGGCCGACGTCGGACACCTCCAGGCGCCGCGCCACGGTGCGGATCGGTTCCGTCCAGACGCGGTCGTAAAGATCTCCGCGGGTGAGGACGTGGTGCGGCATGGCGGATACCGTTCGGTGAGACTCGCCGGCTAGCATGGGGCGTCAACGCCGCTCGGGGGAAGATCGATGGCCGTCACCACCACGCCAGGCTACGTCAACGGTCGGGGCCAGGTCGTCCTCGGCCCCACGGGGCGGCCCGGGAGCGATCACGGGCAGAGCATCTATGTGTTGTCCTGTGGGCGGTGCGCGCAGGTCTACGGCGCCAACGGCTCCGACATCCATGCGCGGCGCTGCCCGAACTGCGACGGCGGCGCGCCGGGGTTCGACGTCTCAACCGACGACATCGTGGAGGCCCGTCCGTCCGTCCCACGCGCTCGCAATCCCAACTGGACGCGCGACGAACTGATCTTGGCGCTGGATCTCTACTTCGATCACCCCGCCCCGGATCAAACGCATCCGGAGGTGAGAGCGCTATCGGCGCTGTTGAACCAGTTCTGGGCGCAGGCCGGCGGCGCGACCTCCGCCACGCTGCGCAACCCGTCCGGGGTGTCGATGAAGCTGAGTAATTTTCAGCGGCTGGATCCGACGTTCCAAAGTCGAGGGAACAAGGGGTTGGCCAATGGGGCGCAGCGCGATGTCGAGATCTGGGACGAGTTCTCCGGCGATCGCGCCCGCCTCGGTGCCGTGGCCCAGGCGATCAAGTCGGCCTTGGCCCAATCCCCGGGCCTTGTGACGCTGGCGGACGATGAAGGCCCCGAGGCGGAGGCGGCCGAAGGCGCTGTGCTGACCCGCCTGCACCACTATCGCGAACGCGACCGGGGTCTGGTCAAAAAGCGCAAGGCGCTGGCGCTGAAACGCCATGGGCGTTTGGCGTGCGAAGCCTGCGATTTCGAGTTCGGCGTCGCCTACGGGCCGCGCGGCGACGCCTACATCGAGGCCCATCACACCCGGCCGCTGGAAACGCTCGACCCGAGCCAGCCGACCAAGGTCAGCGATCTGGCCCTCCTGTGCGCCAACTGCCATCGGATGGTGCACGCCAAAAGGCCGTGGCTGTCGTTGGCAGAATTGAAGGCGCTCATCGCCGATCGCTAATGATCAGCCCCAGAGCGCTCCGGTCACAGCTCGACCGCCGATTACCCTAATTTTGGGATAAAACCCGCTCAAACCCAATCTATTCCGGTCAAAGCATTCTATTTCTGGTTTACGATCCAATGGTTGGATGCCATGCTGGAACTTGAACAGGTTTGTCCGTCGAAAAGGCGCCCTATGTCCGATCGTTGGGTCTCAGTGGAAGAGATCGCCGAGCACCTCGGGGTCAGCAAAGATACAGTTTATGGCTGGATCACGAAAAGAGAAATGCCAGCTCACAAAGTTGGGCGGCTTTGGAAGTTCAAGACCGACGAAGTCGATGACTGGGTGAGGCACGGTAAAGCATCGGACGATCAGAAGGAAGACGAACGGCCGGAGTCCAATTCACATAGGTGGAAGCGTGTAGGCGGAGCAGAAGCTGATGACTGATGTCGCGTGCGTCGACCTTTTCTGCGGGGCAGGCGGCCTCACGCATGGCCTGATCTCTGAGGGCATCAGTGTCGTCGCGGGCATCGATGTCGATGAGGCTTGCCGTCATCCCTTCGAAGCCAATAACGCCGCGCGATTTATCAAAGAGGACGTGGGGAGCCTAACCCCAAGGTGCGTCGATGAGTTGTTCGGCGATGCCGAAATCAGGGTGCTGGCAGGGTGCGCCCCCTGTCAGCCCTTTTCGACCTATGCTCAGCGTTATGATGTCGTGGGAAGCCCGCGTTGGAGCTTGCTGTACCATTTCGGCAGGTTGATTAAAGCCACGCGCCCCGACGTGGTCACCATGGAGAATGTCCCATCAGTGGCGAAACACGCGGTGTTCGACGATTTTGTCGAGACGGTGCGGAGAATGGGTTACCACGTCCACCATGGGATAGTGGATTGTTCCCTCTATGGACTGCCGCAGGGGCGTCGGCGCATGGTGTTGCTCGCTTCCCGCCTCGGCCCCATAGAGTTGATTGCTCCGACATCTATTCGAGGAGCGACCGTTCGCGCGGCGATCGGCGAGCTCATGCCGATCGCCCAGGGGGGAGGGCATCCGGAGGACGTGCTGCACGCGGCGTCGAAGCTTTCGGACCTAAACCTCGAACGGATTCGCGCCTCTCGACCGGGTGGAACATGGCGGGACTGGCCAAAACATCTCATTGCCGACTGCCACCGGCGTGAGACGGGTCGTACCTACCCGGGCGTCTATGGCCGGATGGTATGGGATGAGCCCGCCCCGACCTTGACCACCCAGTTCTACGGCTTCGGGAACGGTCGGTTCGGGCACCCCGAGCAGGACCGAGCCATCTCTCTGCGGGAAGGCGCAATTCTTCAGGGCTTCCCCCAGTCCTATTCCTTCATACCCAACGGAGCTCCCGTCCATTTCAAGGCCTTGGGTCGGATGATCGGAAACGCCGTTCCGGTCACTCTGGGCGAGGTGATCGGCCGGAGCATCGCGGACCATCTGGGGATCAAGGTCCAGAAGGCGAAGAGAAAGAAGAAGGGAGCCGTGGTGGATGATACGCGTAAGTCCCTCGTCGCATGACGCCAGTCGTCGCATGGCTCGTGTACGACAGAAGGATACGCGCGCGGAGATCGACCTCCGCAAGGCTCTGCATGCCAAGGGGCTGCGTTATCGCCTCCACGTTCCGCTCCTGATTAAGCCCAGGCGCGTCGCCGATATCGTTTTCCCCAGCGCGAGACTGGCCGTTTTCGTCGACGGATGCTTTTGGCACGGCTGCCCCGAGCACGCTTCCTGGCCGAAGAGCAACGCCGATTTCTGGCGAGAGAAGATCGAAACCAATCGATCCAGGGATTCCGATACCGATCAGCGGCTGACTGCTCTCGGTTGGGAGACGATCCGGATCTGGGAACACGAAGACGCCATCCAAGCCGCGAACCGCATCGCCGAACTCGTCGACGCTCGCAGAAAGAACGGGGCCCATCTATGCCGATGACCGCAGATGAAAGAGTGGCCGAGGTCGCTCACGCCACTGCGCCTGAGCCGGGCCAGCTGGTCGAGACTCGCCGCCGCCAATGGATCGTCTCCGAGGTCGAAGGCGGTTCGGTTGCCCCCGGACTTCCTAAGCGGCATCTCGTCCGGCTGGCCTCGATCGACGAGGATGCGCTGGGTGAAGAGATCGAAGTCCTCTGGGAGCTGGAGCCCGGAGCGCATGTGATCGAGCGGGCCGGACTACCGCGCATGACAGGGCTGGATGACCCCTCCACGCTTCAAGCCTTCTTGGATGCGGTGGTTTGGGGCGCAGCGACGAACGCGGATCGCGGCTATCTGCAGGCGCCATTCCGCAGCGGTGTCAGCATCGAGGACTATCAGCTGGATCCGCTCGTGCGCGCGATCGACATGGCGCGCACGAATCTTCTGATCGCCGACGACGTCGGCCTGGGGAAAACCATCGAGGCAGGGCTCGTCGTTCAAGAGATGCTCCTGCGTCACCGCGCCCGCACGGTCATGGTGCTCTGCCCTGCCTCGTTGCAGGAAAAGTGGCGCGTCGAGATGCAGGAGAAGTTCGGACTCGAGTTCCGGATCGTCGATACGGACTACGTCAAGCGTCTGCGCCGTGAGCGAGGTCTCCACGCCAATCCATGGACGTCTTTTCCTCGTCTCATCACGTCGATGGACTGGGCCAAGCAGGGTGAAGGCTTGCGTCTTCTGCGGGACGCACTACCCCCGCACGTCAGCCATCCCAGGAAGTTCGACCTGCTGATCATCGACGAGGCTCACAACGTCGCCCCGACCGTCGGCCGCTACGCTGTCGAAAGCCTCAGGACCCGTCTGGTTCGTCTGGCCGCGCCACACTTCCAGCACAAACTGTTTCTCACAGCCACGCCGCACGACGGGTACACCGAATCCTTCACCGCGCTCCTCGAACTTCTCGATGATCAGAGGTTCGCGAGAAACGTCCTCCCAAGTGATCCCCAGCTCGCCCGGGTGATGGTCCGTCGGCTGAAGAGCGATCTAGTCGATGCGAATGGCAAGCGAATTTACCCCGAGCGACGGCTCGAGGCGCTGCCGGTGGAGTATAGCGAAGACGAGAGGGATGCCCGGCGACAGCTGGAAGCATACATCAAGAGCCGCGAAGGTGGTGCTGACGGAGGGCCGGCCGTCGATCACTTCGTGCACCAGTTGCTGCGCAAGCGCCTGTCATCGTCCCCTGCAGCCTTCGCAGCGTCACTGGAGCGGCATATCGCGACGATCGAAGCTCGGGCGGCTGGCGATCGCCGTCAGAAGAAATTCGATGACCGCATCCTTCGGCGGGCGATAGCGAAGACCGAGGAAGACTACGCAGACGACGCACAGCGGGATGCCGCTGAAGCTGAAGCGATCGAAGAAGCAGGCAAGCACGTCCGGCCACCGACCGACGAAGAACGCCGGATGCTCGACCGGTTACGGTCCTGGGCCCAACAGGCGGCTCGTCGAACCGACGCTAAGGCCACCGCCGTGCTGGATTGGCTGGCCAGTCACCTGAAGGACGGTGACAGGTGGACGAACGAGCGGGTGATCCTGTTCACCGAGTATCGCGCCACTCAGCAATGGATGCAGGAGATCCTCGCATCCCACGGCTTCGGGGGCGAGCGATTGGCTCTCATCTATGGCGGCATGGACCCGGAAGAACGTGAGCGCGTGAAAGCCGCGTTCCAGGCCAGCCCCTCGGAATCCCCGGTGAGGATACTGCTGGCGACCGATGCCGCCTCCGAGGGCATCGATCTCCAGAACCACTGCCATCTGATGATCCACCTCGAAATTCCGTACAACCCGAACGTGATGGAACAGCGGAACGGGCGCATCGACCGTCACGGTCAACGCGCGAGCGAGGTCGTCATCTGGCATCCGGTGGATGCCGAGGGGGGGCATGGCAACGATATATTGCGTGCGCTTCGAAAATTGGATGCGATGCGCGCCGACATGGGGAGCGTGAACCCTGTCATCGCGCCTCAACTGCCCGACCTGCTCGAGGGTCGCCGCCGCGATCTCGACACAAGACAAGCCGAAGCCCGGATGGAGAAATCTCGCCGCTTCGTGAAGGCGGAGCGCGACCTTCGCGAACGTGTGGGCAAACTCCATGAGCGGCTGAACGAGACCCGGCACGAACAAAGGCTCGTGCCCGACCACATCGAGCGGGCGGTACGCACGGCGTTGCGTCATGCGGACAAACCCGACTTGGAGCCCGTTTCGTTGGCTGGCGCACCGGATGGCACGGTTTTCCGAATGCCGCCGCTCTCGGGCTCCTGGTCCCGATGCCTCGAGGGTCTAGAACACCCCTACACGCAGAAGGTCCGCCCGATCACCTTCGACCACGAGGTCGCCAAGGGCCGTGACGACGTCGTCCTCGTCCACCTGAACCACCGACTGGTTCAGATGAGTCTGCGTCTCCTGCGGGCGGAGATCTGGGCCCGTGACGACGTAAAGAAGCTTCACCGCGTGACCGTGCGGTCGCTTCCGGATGGGCGGATCGAGGGACCGGCCGTGGTGGTGATGTCGCGGCTCGTCGTGACCGGCGGGAACCATCATCGTCTGCACGAGGAGCTCACGGAGGCTGGCGGCTATCTGCGCGATGCCGGTTTCCGGCGGGAAGAACGTGTCGGGGAGGTCCGACGATGGCTGGAGGAGTCGCAACCCGCGGCCCTGTCCGACGCGACGTTCGACGCCTTGAGGACGCGCTTCGACAAACAGCGTGATTCCGTTCTGGCAGCCGTCGAGGCACGCTCGAAAGACCGGCTACGCTTCCTCGTGAACATGATCGAGGCCCGGAAGCGCAAGGAGGCCGAGGACATCCGCCAAGTCCTGGATGATCTCGAACGAGCGCTGAAGGCCGAGATCGCGGCAGAGCAGCAACCCGTGCAGCTTTCTCTTTTTTCCGAGGACGAACGCACTCAGCTCAAGCGTGACCGAGCGGCCCTCGAAGCACGCCTGGTCCGGATCCCGAAGGAACGCGAGCAGGAACTGCGCGCGATCGAGGAACGGCACTCCAACGCCGTCGAGCATACCTTCCCCGTGGCCGTGGTGCTGCTGGTTCCGAAATCCCTCGCGACGGAGAAGCGCGGATGAGCAACGATCACGAGTGGCTGAACCTCATCGAAGTCTCCGGGCCGTTTCTGGCGGCGCCGGTGCTGCGGGATGTCTTCCCGCAAGGCCTCGAAGCTCTGCCTTCCGGCCGCGCCCCGCGGCTGCGTCGCACCTATGAAGAATGGCGCGACGCTGTCGACATGGATGATCTTGAGCTCCCGGCCTTGCACGCGGCCTGGATCGACGACGTGCTGGTCACCGCACTGGAAATGGACGAGACGGTGCTTCGCAGCGGGGCGACGCTGCCCGAGCAGCTGACTGTCTCGATGCCCGAACACGGGGTCACGGTCGCGCCCGATCTGGCCATCGTGAATCCGACGAACGCCGACGAGCCGCTCCTGCTCATCCACGTCTACGAGCCGGACACCGATCTTGAAGCGACGCGCCGTTTCGATGGCCTCGCGATCACCCCGGCCGACCGGATGGTCGCTCTGCTCCGGGCGACGGGATGCCCCATTGGCGTCGTGACCAATGGCGAGCGCTGGATGCTCGTCCACGCGCCCGTTGGCGCCGTAGCGGGCTTCGCGAGCTGGTATGCGCGCCTCTGGGGTCAGGAACCGGAAACGCTCCGCGCCTTCGTCAGCCTTCTGGGGATCCGCCGCCTCTTCGGGCCCGACAAGGGCAAGCTGCCGGCGCTCTATGAGCGGTCCCTGAAGCACCAGGACGACGTCACCGAAGCGCTCGGAGAACAGGTTAGGCGCGCCGTCGAAGTGCTCGTCCAGGCGCTCGACCGCGCCGATCAGGATCGCAATCGTGAGCTCTTGCGCGACGTCGATCCGCGAGAGCTCTACGAGGCCGGACTGACGGTCATGATGCGGCTCGTCTTCCTGCTGTCTGCCGAGGAACGCGGCCTGTTGCTGCTCGGCGATCCCCGCTACGATTCCTTCTACGCCATCTCCAGCCTGCGAATGCAGCTGCGAGCGGATTCGGAAGAGATCCTCGAGCGGCGCCGATCCGCCTGGTCAAGGCTGCTCGCCCTGTTTCGTGGCGTGTATGGCGGGATCGATCATCCGACGCTGCGCCTTCCGGCGCTCGGTGGTTCGTTGTTCGACCCCGATCGCTACCCCTTCCTCGAAGGGCGAAAGAAGGGCACGAGTTGGCGGAGCGATCCAGCCGAACCGCTGCCGATCGACGACCGCACCGTTCTGCTGTTGCTCGAAGCGATCCAGACCTTCGAAAGCCGTACGCTGTCCTACCGCGCGCTCGACGTGGAGCAGATCGGGCACGTCTATGAAGGTCTTCTCGAACGCACGGTGAAGCGAGTCGACGACGTCACGCTGGAACTCGACAGTCGCGCGAAGGCCAAGAACCCACGTGTGACTCTCGGCGAGATGGAGTCGGCGCGCCTGGATGGCGCGGCGAGGGTCGCTGAGCTGTTGGAGGAACGCAGCGAGCGTTCGGAGTCTGCCATCCGCAATGCCCTTGAGCGGGCGGCGGATGATCGTCTCGCCGCGCGCCTCCTCACCGTCTGCCGCGGCGATATCAGTCTGCGCGACCGCATCCTGCCCTACACGCTCCTCCTGCGGACCGACCCCTGGGGCTATCCGCTCGTGCACCACAAGGGCGCGTTCGTCGTCGTACTCGGCGCCGACCGGCGCGAGAGCGGTACCCACTACACGCCGAAGAGTCTCACCGAGAAGATCGTTGAGGAAACGCTGACGCCGGTAGCCTATCGCGGTCCGGCCGAGGGCAAGGCGCCCGAAGACTGGGAGCTGAAGAGCGCCGAGGAACTGCTGGATCTGAAAATATGTGATCCCGCCATGGGATCCGGAGCGTTCCTGGTGCAGGCGTGCCGCTGGCTCTCGGATCGTCTGGTCGAGGCCTGGTCGGTGACGGAGGCTCGCGGCAAGCTGATCGACAGCGAAGGGCGCATCGTCGAAGACTCCGCCGCCGAGGGCTTCGATCCTCTGTCGCAGGATGCAGAGGAGCACGTCATTGTCGCCCGCCGCCTCGTTGCTGAGCGGTGCCTTTATGGTGTGGACAAGAACCCGTTGGCCGTGGAGCTGGCCAAGCTGTCGCTCTGGCTGACGACGATGTCCAAGGGGCGACCCTTTGGCTTCCTCGACCACAATCTCCGCAGCGGCGACAGCTTGCTCGGCATCCATGATATCAGACAGTTGACTGAACTTAATGTTTCGCTGAGTGGTGCAACACAATTCCGCCTGTTTGGGAGAAAAATCCGATCAACCGTGGAAAGTGCCGCAAGTATCCGCTCAAAATTGCGAGAAATACCAATAAGAGATATCAGTGCTGTTGAGGCAATGGCTGCTTTGGACATGGAGGCGCGCGGAGAAGTTGCGGCTTCGAAGGTCGTCGCTGACGCCCTCATGGGCATTTTTCTAGGCGGCAGGACATCTGACGCAACGGACTTCGAGACCACGATCCTTGCGTCAAAAGTTGAAGCCGCGCTGGACGATAATGCGGATATTCTTGCCACAATCAAAACTGAAGCTAGGCGCAACCTCACCGAAACAGATATTTTTTCAGGTGCACACGCGCCATTCCATTGGCCCCTGGAGTTTCCTGAAGTTTTCTTCCGGGAGGTCGCGGGTTTCGATTGTGTGATCGGGAACCCACCCTGGGGCGCCGCCGTGGGCAGCAGATATAAGAACTGGATAAGTACCGCATATAGCTTGGTTGGTGACTATGAAACCGCGCTAGCGTTTTGTGAACGATGTCACAGGATTTGTGCCATGGGAGGCGTAATAGCTCTAGTACTCCCGAACACAATTTTGCTTAATGATTCGGCTAAAAGGCTAAGGGACAAGCTCAGCTTAGATCTCAAAGTAGAGGCCATTATTGATCTAACATCCGTTTCGGTCTTTCGTTCGGCTGCCGTGCGGTGCTGTGTTGTCAGATATACCACTTCACCCTTCGGCAGTGCCAGATTCTCATACTCAAGAGATATTGGTCCAGTGACGAACGTATTCAGTATTCCTAAGTCAGAGCTTATTGGTCGGCCCCATTGGGCAAATCTTCATGAAAAGAACCGAAATATTCCTGGTGGTCTTTTGAGGGTTGAGGATTTATTCGACGTAAAGCAGGGCTACATCCCATATCGAAAAACTACTCTTCAGAAGGTTTTTGGTGATGAAGAAGGAGAGCGAATCCTTAAGGAACGATTGTGGCACGCCAATGAGAAGCGGGGAGATGAATACCTGCCCGAATTGAAGGGCAAGGACGTCTCACCGTTTTCGGTGGATTGGACTGGTCCATGGGTAAAGTACGGTCCGTGGGTGGCCACCTATTTGGACATCTCCTGGTTCAGCGGTGATCGAGTTTTGGTCCGCGAAATCGTTGGAAAACCTCCCTACCTTCTAATTGCGGCCCAAACATCGGAAACACTCGTCCACAACCCCAGCATAATCTGTGTAAAGCAAAAGAAGGGCAGTGATCTTCATGGCATTCTTGAGCTCTACCTAAATAGCTGCCTCGCATCTGAATTTATAAGCACCATTTCATCGAAGGCGGCGAAGGGAATGTTTCCAAAGGTTCTCGTAAAGGATCTCAAGAGCCTCCCGTTCGTAAACCCGGAAAAAATTTCGGAACAAGATTTTGTGGAAGCATCACGCCTGCGTGCTCATATCCACGCACCGGCGTGGCGTGCCGAGGTCGATCGCTTCATAGAACAGCTATTCGACAGGTGTTCCGCGAGCACGCACGATCAACATGAGGCGAGGGTGAGTCCACCATAGCGCCATCACCTAGCGGAGAACCGTTCAAATATCAGAGATACTGAAATGACCGAGTTGATCAAGCGAACCGAACAGCATCATGCTGCGTGGCTAATCCGTGGGGAACCCGCCCCCACTAGCTATGCCGTCCTGATCGGACTGGGCCCGACGGACGAAAGTGCTATCGCCCCTGGCGGCTGGGCGGTCGTGGTGGGATCTGACGATGCCGTGAGGATCGTGGGCCGCATTCTGCGCATCCGATCGGATGGCGATGGTCGGACCATCTATTTCGACCAATACCATGCAGTTGACCTGACAGTTCCCCTGAGCGCGCTCGGCTTGACTGCGCCGACCGGCCCCGCAGTGCGACTGCCATGGGACGATTTCCATCGCATCCTGCCGCTGCTCGGCGTTTCAGACCCAGCAACACTGCCTCTGATCAACGACGTCGTCTATACTCGCGACCTCCTGGAACTGGCCGTGCGTGACGATCTGCTCGGCCCCGCCGGTGGCCCCCATGAGCTGATCAAGGACATGAGCGTCCGCGACCGCTACCTGCTCGGCAAGCTGGCGCCCCGCCGGCCGGATGACGACCGGGCGGTACGGGTTGAACCGGCCTCGGCAGCCGAGGAGGCTGGCGACCTCGAGGATGAACGGACGGCACCACTCCACGAACCTGGCGCAGAATTCCCGAGTGCCACCGGCCGAGTGGAGCCCGAAGACGATGCGCTCGACGAGATCGACACGACGAACAACCAGTCGCTGGTTCCCTCCAGCATGGGCCTCACCTTCTGCGTGGCGCCCGATGTCGGGAACCTGGCCGTCGATGCACGATGGGGACGGTACGAGCGCGTCCCGAACGATGAACACGACATCGTCAAGACTCGCAAGAACCGCCAAACGGGTCGCGAGGAGGAGGTAAAGGTCAGGGTCTGGCAGCGGATTCCGTGTGGTGGCGTTGTCACGGTTCCGCTCGTGGACGGGCCGATCAAGCCGTCGACTCCCGATCCCGACCAACCGGACGTCCGCCTGCAGGGGGCGGTTCGGACGAACAACAAGGGGGAGCGCCTGGTCACCCTGTTCCTCGTGAACGGGCAGATAGAACCCGACGACAACAAGGATCGCGCCTGGCTGTTCCAGCCCGAAATCACCGTTGAGGCTCCCGATGGCCAGGGTGATAGGTCGGTCTTTCGGCGTCGCCCCTCGAACGAAGTGGTCGTCGACGATCCGGAACGCGACCGCCTCGCCCTCATCTATCGCAACCGGCTGGAGTTCGCAGTCGGACACGGGGTGTCAGTTCACGCCGATACGATGCCAGAGGACCCTACAAAGGCCCACTGCGTCAGAACCGAGATCATCCCGCGCTACGAAGTCGCCGTCACCGAAACGCCCGGTCTCGATCCAAGGGACCGCCCAGCCATGCGGCGCATGGTCGACGAGGGCTGGCTCGACATGACGCGGCTGGCGGAGATGGCGCCGGAGGCGCTGCGCGCCGCCTTCTCGTGCCTCGTCGATGACTATGCCGTTTGGATCGGCGAGCAGAAAACGCGGCTAGGATCGGAGATCACCGGCTTCGACGATTCGGGCAAGGACGTCATTGAGCGCTGCGAGGAGATCCTGCGCCGCCTTCGAGAGGGCGTGGACACTCTCTTCGCGGATACGAAAGCGCTGGAAGCGTTCCGCTTCGCCAACCGGTCCATGGCGATGCAGCGTGTCCGAAGCATCTACGCTCTGAAGCGCAGACGGAACGAGACCGTCGATGTGACCGCGTTGGACGTGCCGAAGAACAGATCGTGGCGCCCGTTCCAGTTGGCATTCCTGCTGCTGTCGATACCGTCTCTCGCAGATCCCGCGCACCCGGACCGGGCGAAGCCGGCCGAAGCATTTGCCGACCTGCTCTGGTTTCCGACGGGTGGCGGCAAGACCGAGGCTTATTTGGGCGTGGCGGCTTTCGCCATGGCCATGCGTCGCCTGAAGAATGATATGGGGGGACTCGACGCTTCGCGCGGCCTTGCCGTCATCATGCGCTACACGCTGCGGCTGCTGACGCTGCAGCAGTTTCAGAGGGCAACGACGCTGCTCTGCGCGATGGAAGTCATCCGTCGAGCAGACGACAAGACGTGGGGCAAGGAACCGTTCACGCTCGGACTCTGGGTCGGAAATCGTGTGACACCCGGGACGACCGAAGCGTCTCACCAGGCTGTCGAGGCCATTCGAAACAACGACCGCAACAAGGCGGGCATCGCTTCGCCTGCACAGTTGACCAGCTGCCCTTGGTGCGGATCAGAGATCGTCGGTGGTCGCGACATCGAGGTTGACAGGATCGCCGGCAGGACGCTGATCCACTGCGGCGACAAGCTCGGTAGCTGCGATTTCTCAAAGGCGAAATCCAGCGGCCAGCCTCACCCGGGGCTTCCCGTGAAGGTCGTCGACGAGGAAATTTATCACCGCCCGCCGACGATGATGATCGCGACCGTGGACAAGTTCGCGATGATGGCCTGGCGCCCCGAGGTGCGAACTCTGTTCGGCCGTGTCGATCAGGAATGCGGGCGCCATGGCTTGCTGTGGCCGAGCCACGACTGTGGGACCGGGCACCGAGCGAGGGGTTCGCATCCTGCCGCCATCGTGAAACCGATCCGTGCCATCAGACCGCCAGACTTGATCATTCAGGATGAGTTCCATCTCATCAGCGGCCCGCTGGGCACTATGGTCGGCCTGTACGAGACGGCCGTTGACGAGCTTAGCAGCTGGACGCTGGGCGACACGAAAGTCCGTCCCAAGGTGGTCGCTTCCACCGCGACCGTGCGGCGGGCCGATGATCAGGTGCGCAATGTGTTCATGCGCCGTGTCTCGGTGTTCCCACCTTCGGGCCTGGACGTCGAAGACAACTTCTTCTCAGTCCAAAGGCCGATCAGCGACAAGCCCGGACGGCGGTACATGGGCGTCTGTGCGCCCGGCAGCTCGCGTCCTGCTGTGCTGATCAGGACGTACACGGCGTTCCTGACCGCCGCTCAGGCGCTGTTCGATCGGTTCGGCCCTGTGGCCGACCCCTATATGACCCTCGTCGGCTACTTCAACTCGCTGCGAGAGCTCGGAGGGATGAAGCGTCTGGCCGAAGACGACGTCCAAACGCGTTCCTTCCGTGTCGATATGAGCCTGGTGGACCGGCCGGGGCTCTCTCAGCGTCGTGTAGAAGAAGTCAGTGAACTGACCTCGCGCGTCTCGAGTCAGGACATCCCGAGATACCTCGATCAGCTTGAGGTTCCTTTTGATGGCGCCTTCGACCCGGCACTAGGCAGATGGATGACCAACAGGAAGCCAGGGGAGGCCCGGCCGATCGATGCCGTTCTCGCGACGAACATGCTGTCGGTCGGTGTCGACGTGAATCGACTCGGAGTGATGGTCGTAAACGGCCAACCCAAGGGAACGGCCGAGTACATCCAGGCGACCAGCCGTGTGGGCCGAACGCCGCCAGGACTGGTGGCCACTGTGCTGACCTGGGCGCGGCCTCGGGACTTGTCGCATTACGAGACCTTCGAGCATTACCACGCGACCTTCTATCAGCACGTCGAGGCTCAGTCCGTCACCCCGTTCTCGCCACGGGCGTTGGACCGAGGGCTCACCGGCGCGATGCTCTCCATCATGCGTCACTCCTATGATCCCTTCGCGGCAAATGACGGCGCTGGCGCCATGAACAGTCCGAGCCGCAAAGAGATGTTGGATACGATAGGCGCCGTCGCCGCTCGCACCTGGGAAGTCACGGAAGACTCGGGGAAGAAGACCCTGACCGAAGCCGAGATGAAGAGCCGCGCTGACGATTGGGCCAATGAAGCGGGCGTCGGCGGCCGCACGCTCGTCTACCAGAAGCATGGCGCGGGTCCCACCGCCTATCCGCTGCTCTCAGCGCCCGGCATCAAGCCTTGGACCGACTGGACCGTTCCGATGTCGATGCGCGAGGTTGAGCCTGGAGTGAGGCTCGTGATGGAGGATGGCCGATCGACCAGTGATCCGACTTGGCGACCGAGGGTGGCTAAGGCCGAGGAGGATCAGCAATGAGCAGGACACCCGTAGGAGAGATCCGACCGAGCCAGTTGCTTTGGACCTATGGTCCAGGAGCCCTGATTGACCTCCCGAACATGTCGGTGGTCACGATGGGGATCGATCGCTGGGAGAAAGATCGATGTCAGCCGATCCAGGAGGCGCGCTTGCTGGCCAATGTCCGGAGCGTGCTCGGCCCTCAGATCGATTCATTGCGTATGCCCCCTATTGGCGAAAGGGACATCGTTGACCCCTTTTCTGCCGAGGCGCTGATCGGCGTGCCCGTAAAGCCTTTCCCCAGATGGCTGCGTTGCGTGAAATGCGGACTGCTGTCGCCCTATGACGCAGGGTTATTCAAGTTGAAAGAGAACAGGTATCGCCCGGAAGCGACGCGCTTCGTTCACGAGGGGTGTCGAGGATCGAGCAACAGTCAAAGGGCCAGAGATGCCGATGCGGTTCCAGCCCGTTTCCTCATGGCATGTCGTACAGGCCATCTGGATGACTTTGCGTGGCACTGGTTCGTTCACGGTGGGCCCAGCACATGTCGAGCGACGCTGAGATTCTTTGAGAGCGGTGCCTCTCTCCAAACCGAAAACCTTTGGGTCAAGTGTGACGGCTGCAGCGCATCGAAGAACATGGCGCAGGCTTTCGGTCAGGCGGGGCGAGACAATCTGCCGGCCTGCCGAGGCCGACATCCACACGTGGATCGCTTCGAGGAGGATTGCACCGAGGAGCCTCGCGCAATCCTCCTCGGCGCGACCAACAGCTGGTTTCCTGTCACACTCTCGGTTCTCGCGATTCCGCAGACCGGAAGTCCTTTGACGCAGCTTATCGCGGACGGCTGGACCTTCTTCGAAGACGTCAGTTCCGCCGCCGAGGTCGCGTTCGTCGTCAGGACCTTGAAGAAAACAGCTCAGCTGCCCGGCATTGAGCAGTTCACCGACGAGCAGATCTGGGCCGCAATAGAAACCCATCGCAATGGTGGATCGACCGTCGAGCAAAGTGACCTTAAAGGGCCAGAATGGGATGTGCTCACGGCTGAGAATCCGCCCACCGACTATCCGCATTTCATGAGCAAAAAGGTCGGCGTTCCCTCGGGTTTCAATTCGTCGATAACACGCGTGCTGTTGCTTGAACGGCTTCGAGAGGTGAATGCCCTCCTTGGGTTCACGAGGGTCGAGTCCCCGGATGAGGGCACGGGCACCCAGGCAGCTCCACGGGCACCTCTTGCACGCGCGGCGCCCAACTGGGTACCTGCCACGCAGGTCCACGGTGAAGGAATTTTCATCCGCTTCGACGTCGACACTTTAAAAATATGGGCGGACAAGGATGCTGTGAAAGCGCTTGATGCTCGGCTTAGACAAGGGCACCGCGGATGGCGTCACAAGCGAAACCTGGATTCGAACGAAGGCTATCCGGGCGTTCGCTATGTCATGCTACACACCCTCGCGCATATGCTGATCCGGGAACTAGCCCTGGAGTGCGGTTACAATGCCGCGAGCATTCGTGAGCGGATCTACGCAGAAGTCGAGGACGGCAAGGATCAAGCCGGATTTCTCATCTACACGGCTGCCGCCGACTCCGACGGTACCCTTGGCGGACTGGTAGAGCTCGGGAAGCCCGAGAATCTGAGCCGACTTCTACGCCAGGCGCTGGACCGCGCCCACATCTGTGCCTCCGATCCCCTCTGCGCAGAACATGATCCGAGCAAAGATCAATCGCTTCACGGTGCGGCGTGTCACGCCTGTTCGTTCGTCTCGGAGACTTCCTGTGAGCGCGGGAATCGCCATCTCGATCGCTCCCTCGTCGTACCTACTCTCGAAAACCCCGATGCAGCATTCTTCGAGACCGTTTGATGGAAGCGATACTGATCGCAACCACGGACCTCGTAGCCCTGCTGTCTCCGTTGAGAGTCGAAGCGCTTGCTGATCGTCTCCGTGGCTCGGTGCCTACCAAGAGAGATGGGGGGCTGCACCAGCTCGTGACTACGCCGGCTGCTCGCGCAGCGCTTGATCGTCTGATAGCGGCGTGGAAGCATACGGGAATATCAGGCGATGTGCTGGCTGGTATCTTGGTCGGGGCTGCGTTTGCTCGCCAACAGGTGCAGTCGGAGAGCAGTGTTGAACTGGTTTGGACTGGCCCGACAACACCCTTCGTCGCAACACGTCGGACAGCACAGGTGCTCTTAGATCTCATCGGTCACGCACAGACTGACCTCTTCCTCGTCAGCTTCGTGGCATATGGTGTCTCCTCGGTAGTCAACGCATTGACTGCTGCAGCCGCCCGCGGCGTGGATGTAAGAGTTCTTCTGGAGACGTCGACGAGCCATGGCGGGAGCCTATCTGTAGACCCTATCGCTACGATGCGGCGCTGTGTGCCCTCTGCGACCTTGTATGCCTGGACTGACCGGCCGGCACCGTTCATCGAAGGTAGAGTTCACGCGAAAGTGGCTGTTGCAGATGGGAACGCAGCATTCTTGACCAGCGCGAACCTGACAGGTCACGCACTTGAGAAGAACATGGAAGCTGGCGTCCTGATCAGCGGCGGACACATTCCGACGGACCTACGCGCGCATCTAAACGCTCTTGTCGAAACGAAGGTTATTCGAAGGGTCTAGCGTTCGGGAAGCAGCGTCAGTTCTTCTGCCGTGCGGCCCATGAGTGACGAAGCATAGGAACGGCAAATGCGCTTTCTGGAAATGGCCCTTATGCGCAAAGGAGAGCAGGAGGGCGAATAGCCGGACCTGACTCAT
>JBEBWH010000018.1:0-17583 GCA_040392305.1 Bradyrhizobium sp.
TCTGGATCTCCGGCAGCGGGATGCGCACCTTGCGCTCGCCGGCCAACCGCCGCCACAGCGGCACGCCCGAAGCCGCCGCATGCGCATGCGCGACCGCCATCGAAGTCGCGACGATGGCGTTGCCGCCGAGCCGCGCCTTGTTCGGCGTGCCGTCGAGCGCGATCAGCCGCGCATCGATGCCGCCCTGATCGGCCGCGTCGTGCCCGCCGAGATGCGGCGCGATCTCGGCATTCACCGCAGTGACCGCGCCGCGCACGTCGTAGCCGCCAGCCTTCGCGCCGCCGTCGCGGCGATCCACCGCCTCGCCGGAGCCAG
Organism: Bradyrhizobium sp.; assembly: GCA_040392305.1. Lineage (GTDB taxonomy): Bacteria > Pseudomonadota > Alphaproteobacteria > Rhizobiales > Xanthobacteraceae > PRO6. The sequence goes on from JBEBWH010000018.1 coordinate 316, forward strand.
TGGACGCGCCCGCCGGCGCGATGGCGCGGCCCCGCGCGCCGCCCCGCAGCCTCACCTCGACCTCGACCGTGGGACGACCACGCGAGTCCCACACCCGGCGGCCGATCACCTGTTCGATCCGCGTATCGTTCACCCCGTTGCTCCCCAATCGCGCCGCACGTCGCGCAGACGCAGCGGCGGCGTTGCGATGCGCGGCCGCGCGAATGCCCGCACACCAGCTTTGTCCGCCTCCGCCGTGATGTATTCGACCGGCGACTTGCCGTCGATCCGCGCCAGCAGCAGCGCCGGCAACAGCCGCGCCACACGCGCCTCGATCTCCGCCGCGCCCTCCCAGGTCACGCCGGCGAGATAGCTGCCCGCGAGCGCATCGAAGCTTGCAAGATACGCCTCGCGCGCCGCTGGCCGCACGACACCCTTGAGCAGCAGATGGTTGAGGCAGAACGCGAGATCGAAGGCCGGGTCGCCATACCAGGCGCATTCGGCGTCGAGCAGCACCGGCCCGTGGGGGCCGGCGAGAATATTTTTCGGGCTGACGTCGCCATGCACCAGCGCGCGATGGGTCGCCAGCGTCTCGCGCGACAGCGTCATCAGCCTGGCGGCGAGATCGCCATGCACGCGCGCGGTCGCTTCGAGATAGGGCTCGAGCCGGATCGCATGGAACACGCTGTCATTGGCGAAGCGCGCGGCGATATCGGAGGAATTCGCCGTCGCGGCATGAATGGCCGCGAGCGTCGCGCCGAGACGCGCGGCGAAGGCGGCGTCGGCATCGCCCGCCAGCAATTGCTGCTTCCACACCGGATGATCGGCCGGATCGAGGAAATCCATCGCGAACGCGCCGAGCGCGGCATCGTGCGCCAGCACGCGCGGCGCCGCCTGCGGCACGACGCGGGCGGCTTCCCGCAGCCACGCCACCTCGCTTTCGTTGCGCGCCACCGGCACCTGCCAGTCCTGCGCCACGCGCAGCCGCGCCAGCGCCCGCTTCACCACGAAGGTCGCGCGCGCCGTCGTCACCTTCCAGATGTCGGAGGCGACGCCGCCGGTCAGCGGCAGCAGGCCGGGCCGCTCGCCGTCATCGGCAAGGCCCTGCCCGCGCAGGAAGCTGACGATATCCGGATCGGGATCGGCGGAAGCGGGCGGCGCAGCGGGCATCATGCCGCCAGCGTAATGCTTTTTCGGCCGCAATCAAAAGCCGGGTGTTGATATCGCTGGCGTCGGCGGCCGGACCGGCCGATAAGCTTCACGGCAAATCACGGGACACCGACATGACCGACGACACGCTGGCCGCACGCATCGAGCGCCTCGAAATCCGCATCGCCTATCAGGACGAGACGATCGAGACGCTGAACCAGACCATCACCGGGCAATGGCGCGAGATCGACCGGCTGACGCGGCAGCTCGCGCGGTTCGAGGACCGGCTGCGCGAGGCCGAAAGCCGCCCCGCCGGGCCGCCGCAGGCTGAGCCGCCGCCACCGCATTACTGAGCGAGGCGGCGCGTTCCGCGTCAGCTCGCGTCGCGGAAATAGGGCTCGACCTCGCCGTGCAGCTTGATCGTCAGCGGGTTGCCGTAGCGATCCTTGGCGTTGCCGGCCGTCACCCGGACCCAGCCTTCGCTGACGCAATACTCCTCGACATTGTTCTTCTCGACGCCCTTGAAGCGGATGCCGACATCACGCGCCAGCACTTTCTCGTCATAATAAGGGCTGCGCGGATCGGTCGAAAGGCGATCGGGCAGTTGCTCGGGTCTCGGCTCGTCGGTCATCGGCTACTCGTCATGTCAGCGGACTGGGATTCCTGAGGGCTGACCAAACGCAAAATGCGCGCGCGGCGCAAGAGGCACCGCCACGCATCCGGCGGCCACGCGCGCCCCGGATCATGCGCCCCCAGATTACGCGCCCCAGATGCGTTCCAGCACGCCGAGCCAGTTACGGTGGCAGATTTTTGCGATCAACTCCTCGCCAAAACCGCGCGCGCGCATCGCCGCTACCAGCGCCGGCAGCCCCGCCACCGAGCCCATGTCGCGGCAGATCAGCGCGCCGTCGAAATCCGATCCGAGCGCCACGCTGTCCTCGCCGAGACGCTCCACCATGTAAGCGAGGTGATCGACGATCGTATCGAGCGGCGTATCGGGATTGCGCGCGCCGTCCGGCCGCAGGAAGCTGACCGCATAATTGACGCCGACCAAACCGCCGCTGTCGCGGATGGCGGCGAGCTGCTTGTCGGTGAGATTGCGCGAGGCGGCGCAGATCGCATGCGCGTTGGAATGCGTCGCCACCAGCGGCGCGGTGCTCAGCCGCGCGACATCCCAGAACCCCGCCTCGTTGAGATGCGACAGATCGATCAGGATGCGCAACTCGTTGCACGCGGCGACGAGCCGGCGGCCAGCCTCGGTGAGGCCGGGGCCGATATCGGGCGGCGACGGATAACGGAACGGGACACCGAAGCCGAACATATTCGGGCGGCTCCACACCGGGCCGAGCGAGCGCAGACCGGCTTGATGCAACACGTCGAGCATATCGAGATCGGCATCGATCGCCTCGGCGCCCTCGATATGCAGCACGCTCGCCAGCGCGCCCTGCGCCATCGCGGCGTGGATGTCGGCGACGCTACGGCACAGCCGCACGCGCTCCGGCGCGGCGCGGGCGATGCGCGCTAGCAGCGCCGCCATGGCCAGCGTCGCCGCCTGCGCCTCGACGAGGCCGACCTGCTCCGGCGCATCCCCGCCCGGCCCGAGATTCTGCGTCGCCTCGCTTCGCGCGCCGGAGCGCGCGGCGGCCGCCTGCGCCTGTGACGGCACGAAGATGGCGAACAGCCCACCGGCAAAACCCGCCGCTTTCGCGCGCGGCCAGTCGAGATGCCCCGCGCCGTCGAGCCCGTCGAGAAACGCCTTCACCGGATCGGCGCCACCGTTGAGATGCAGGCGCAGCAGCACGTCGTTATGCCCGTCGAACACCGGCGGATGCGAAGGCGCGGTCATGATGCAAGCAGCTCCTCGATCCCGGCGGCAAGCCGCTCCGGCGCCACCGTCGGAGCGTGGCGTGCCACTACGCGCCCGGCCCGGTCAACCAGAAACTTGGTAAAATTCCATTTGATCGCGCCGGTGCCGAGCAGGCCGGGCTTCCGCGCCTTGAGATGGCGATAGAGCGGATGCGCCTGCGCGCCGTTGACGTCGATCTTCGCGAACATCGGAAAGGTGACGTCATATTCTGCGGCGCAGAAGCGCGCGATCTCTTCGGCGCTGCCGGGCTCCTGCCGGCCGAACTGGTTGCAGGGAAAGCCGAGCACGGCGAAGCCGCGCGGCGCGAAACGGCGATGAAGCGCCTCCAGCGCGCGATATTGCGGGGTGAAGCCGCATTTGCTGGCGGTGTTGACGATGAGGAGAACCTGCCCCTCGAAATGCTTCAGGGACATGGGATGCCCCGCCAGCGTTTCGGCGGAGAAATCGAACACGGTGGTCAATGGCGCATGCGCTCCGGCGGGATCGGCAGGAGAGTTGATGTCGCGCGCGTTATATCACCAGCGAGGTGCGGTCGTCGATCAGATGCATGTTGTCGAGATCGGCGGCGAGCGACACCGGTTCGCCGACGCGCACCTCGGTCTTCGGGCTGACCCGGCCGCACAGTTCGGCATCGCCGATGCGGAAATAGACCAGCGTCTCCATGCCCATCGGCTCGATCACCGTGGGCCGCGCCTCGATCGTCGCGACGCCCGGCTCCGGATCGGGCCGAACCTCGGTGATATGCTCCGGCCGCAGCCCGAGCGTGAGACCCGCCGCCCCGACATATTGCTTGTAGCGCCCGTTGCGCGTGGCCGGCAGCGGCAGCGCGACCTGATCGGACAGGCGCAGCCGCAGCGCGCCGTCGCCGCCCTCCTCCAGCGACACCGGCAGGAAGTTCATCGCCGGCGAGCCGATGAAGCCGGCGACGAAGCGGGTGCGCGGCGCGAAGTATAGCTCGTTCGGCGGACCGACCTGCTCGATGCGGCCCTGATTCATCACCACGACACGGTCGGCCAGCGTCATCGCCTCGACCTGGTCATGCGTGACATAGACCGTGGTGGTGCGCACCTTCTGGTGCACCTTCTTGATCTCGGTGCGCATCTGCACCCGCAGCTTGGCGTCGAGATTGGACAGCGGCTCGTCGAACAGAAATACCTTCGGATCGCGCACGATGGCGCGGCCCATGGCGACGCGCTGGCGCTGGCCGCCGGACAGCGCCTTCGGCTTGCGGTCGAGCAGCTCGGTGATGTCGAGGATACGCGCGGCCTCATCGACGCGCTTCCTGATTTCCGCCTTGGGGAAACGCTTCAGCCGCAGCCCGAACGACATGTTCTCGGCAACCGTCATATGCGGATAGAGCGCGTAGTTCTGGAACACCATCGCGATGTCACGGTCCTTCGGCGGCACGTCGTTGACGACTTCGCCGCCGATCATCACGTCGCCGTCGCTGATGTCCTCAAGCCCCGCGATCATCCGCAGCGTGGTCGACTTGCCGCAGCCGGAGGGGCCGACCAGCACGACGAATTCGTGGTCGGCGATGTCGAGGTCGATGCCGCGCACGGCCTCGATCTCGTCATACATCTTCACCACCTTGCGCAGCGTCACGTCGGCCATGCCGTCACCCCTTGGTCGCACCGGCGGTCAGGCCGGAAATGTAGTAGTCCATCAGGAACGCATAGATGATCAGCGGCGGCGCGGCGCCGAGCAGCGCGCCGGTCATGATCTGCCCCCAGTTGAACACGTCACCCTTGATCAGCGTGGTGATGATGCCGACCGGCAGCACGAGTTGATCGACCGATGTCGTGAACGCCAGCGGATAGAGGAACTGCGCCCAGCTCACGGTGAAGGCGAAGATGGTCGCGGCGATGATGCCGGGCAGCGCCACCGGCACGAAGATCCGCGTCAGCGTCTGCAGCCAGTTCGCGCCATCGACGATCGCCGCCTCGTCGAGCTCCTTCGGAATCGAGGCGAAATAGCCGATCATGATCCAGGTGCAGAACGGCACGGTCAGCGTCGGATAGATGATGACCAGCACCCACCAGTGATTGATCACCTGAATGCCGGTCAGGTCGTAGAGCGCCGCGAACATCTTGAACAACGGGATGAACAAGAGCGTATCGGGAATGAGATAGGTGAGGAACACGCCGGTGGCGAGCGTGGTCGAGCCCCAGAATCGCATGCGCGCCAGCGCGAAGGCGGCGGGAATCGAGATCAGCATGGTGATGATGACGACGAAGATCGAAACCAGCGCCGAGTTCTTGAAGAAGGTCAGGAACACCGGCGACGTCAGCAGCGCGACATAGTTCGCCAGCGTCGGATCATAGACCCACCACGGATTGACCGCCGCCGAGATTTCCGCGCTGGTCTTGAGCGAGGTGATCAGCATATAGAGCGGCGGAAACAGGAAGAAGATCGCGAACAGGACGAGGAACACATAGGACCAGCGCAGCGCCCATTTGCGCTCCTGGCTCATGCTGCGGGATCTGGCGCGGCTCGGGCCGGCCTTGTCGATGGTGACGCTGCTCATCGCCTCATGCCTCGTTGCCGCGCTTGTTGATGTCGCGCAGGATGAACACCGCCGCGAAGGCGAGGATCGGCACCATGAACAGCGAGATCGCCGCGCCGAGCGGAATGTCGTTGCCCTCGATGCCGATGCGGAACGCCCAGGTCGCGAACAGATGCGTCTTGTCGAGCGGGCCGCCCGCGGTGAGGATGCGCACGATGTCGAAATTGGCGAAAGTCACGATCAGCGAGAACAGCGCGGTGATGGCGATGATGTTGCGCATCATCGGCAGCGTCACGTACCAGATGCGCTGCCACCAGTTGGCGCCGTCGATGGCGGCGGCCTCATAGAGCTGCTCGGGCACCGATTTCAGCGCGGCGAGATACATGATGAGGAAGAACGGCGCGCCCGCCCAGATATTGACCAGGATCACCGAGAAGCGCGCCCAGTAGGCGTCGCCCGTCCACGCGATCGGCGCGATGCCGACCTGCGCGAGAATCCAGTTGAAGGCGCTGTAGGACGGATCGAACAGCCACAGCCAGGCCAGCGTGCTCATCGCCGGCGGGATCACCCACGGCACCAGCAGCATGCCGCGCCACTTGCGCTGGCCCTTGGCCGGCAGATTGTGAACGAAATGCGCGGCGACGAAACCGATCAGCGCCTTGAAGATCACCGCGGTGACGGCGAACAGGCACGACTGCCACACCACCATCCAGAACGTTTCGCGCGTGAACAGGAAGCGGAAATTGCCGAAGCCGACGAAGCGCTGCATCGATTTGTTCAGCGTCGCCAGATGCACGGAATAGAATGCCGGATAGACGACGAGCACCGCGATCAGCAGGATCAGCGGCAGCGCCATGAAGAAGGCGACGGAGGACTTGCGCTGCAGGAACTTCCGCGCCCCCGAGCGCGGTCGCGCGCGGCCCGCCGCGCGGGCTGCCTGACCAGGGGTGCGCTCCGCCACATCCACCATGACGCCTCACTTTGCAGGCATGGTCCGGCATGGCGACAACGCCATCTCCGCACCATGACGACACCTGAAAACGATCTGCCGTCCCAAACCGCCGGCCGGAATTGAGACCGGCGTCAGATCGTCTGGTTGCGCCACGCGCGGGGGACAAAGCCGTTCGAGATCCGGCACGACGCCCCGCCGCCGCGGCGCGCGGCCGCGCAGGCGAGACGCCCGCGCGACCTGCGCACGGCTCACGTCCGCATGAAGCCTTCGACTTCGCTTTCGGCCCAGGACAGCGTCTTCTCCATCGCCTCGCCCTGGCCGTAGCGCACGCACATCTTGGTCAGCGTCGCCTGCGCGTAGATCTGCTGAGCGATCTTCGGCGGCGCGGGCGCGCCGGCGATCGACCAGGTGTCGAAGCCGTAGGGGTTCGCATAATGATAGATCGTGCCCTTGGGCGGGCCTTCTTCGGCCCACACCTTGAACTTGCTCATATTGGCGAAGGACGGCAGATCGTAGCCGCCACTGGCGTTGACCATCGCCTCGGCCTGCTCCGGCTGCGACAGGTGCACGAGCAGGCTCTTGGCCGCCGCCTTGTTCTTGGAGAAGCTCCACACCGACCAGAAGAACGGCAGGAACGGCGAGAAGCGCCCCTTCGGTCCGGCCGGCATGCCGTGCGTCCAGCACTGCTCGGCGATCTTCGGCGCATCGCGCTTGGCCACCGCCCATGAGCTCGGCGGGTTCATGATCAGCGCGCCGTTGCCCGACACCAGCCATTTGTTGTTCGAGGAGTCGTCCCACGCCGTGACGTCCTTGGGCATGAACGCCATCAGCTTCTTGTAGAACTCCAGCCACTGGCGCACGGCGTCGGTCTTCACCGTGATGTCGCCCTTCTCGTTCACCAGCGCGCCGCCGAACGCGCGCAGGAACGCGCCCGCGGCATCGACGCAGTCCGACGTCTCGCCAAGGCCGATGCCGATCGGCTTGCCACCCTTGTGGCAGGCTTCCGCCGCTTTCAGGAAAGTGTCGAGCGTCCAGTTGTCGGCATTCGGCTTGGCCCCGGCCGGATACATCGCCTGCACGTCGATATTGGCGAACTGCTTCATCAGGTCGATGCGCGAGCACGGCCCCTTCACCTGGCTGCCTGCGGTGGCGGGCACGCCGAGCCATTTGCCGTCGGCGCGGCCGAGATATTCGACCGTCTCGTTGACCTTGCCGTTCTGCTTGATCAGCGGCTCCATGATGTCGTTGAGCGGCTCAAGCTGTTCGGCATGCGCCTGCGGCCACCAGGTCGGCATCGCCAGAATGTCGTGACCGGTCTTGGCCTGCGACTCGGCGGCGATGGTGAGCAGATTCTTGTTGCCCTGCGAGGGGATGTAATCGATCTCGACCTCGACCTTCTCTTTCTCGCTCCAGGCCTTGACGAGCTTCGTCATGGTGTCGTTGGCGCCGGGAACCCAGTGATCCCAGAAGCCGATCGACACCTTGCCGGCGGCATGCGCGCCGCGCACGAACGGCGAGGCGAATGTCAGCGCGCCCGCAGCGGCGGTGGTGGCGATAAACTGTCGGCGGGTGGGAGCAAGGATGGAGGACGTCGTGGAAGCGGAGCTGGAAGCGGCGTGAGCTGCACGGGCCTTCGCCCATTTGTCTTGAGCCATGGCATTCTCTCCCCAATGTGAGCCGGATCGATCCGGCCTCTTTGTTTATTCGGATGGGTTGACCCATCTCATCTACCGTCGGGTCGCGCCCCGCCTGGGCATCTCCGTTGGCCGCGGCAAGTTAAACGCATTTTCCTGACGCTGACCAGCATGTTTTTAGCACGGCAATTCCGTCTCGCGGGCGTGTGCGCTTGTGTCGCGCACGGCGCAGCGTCAACACGCGCGCAAGCAACACGCATGCTTCGCTCGAAAACGCGCCAAAGCTTTTGTGCTGTCGCGGATCAGCGGTCGCGATGCGCGGGCGCGGTCCGCGCATCCATCATCCGCCTCGCGCCGTTACCGCGACACCCTCTCCCGCAAGGAGAGAGGGTGCGACGCGGATATTAAGAGCACGCAAGCCGCCGGCCGTCATTCACCAGCGATACTTCATCCCGGCATAGACGGCCCGCCCCGTGCCCGGCTCGAACAGCATCGATCCGGCATTGGCGCGATCCAGAATGCTGGCGCTGGCGATGTAAGCGGTGTTGGCGAGATTGCGCGCCTCGATATAGGCGGAGAACGGGCCGCCATTGTCGAAGCCCGCCTTGAGGCCGACGATCGCGTAAGCCTGCGTCGTCAGCGTGTTGGCGCTGTCGACGTAATACGCCTGCGGCACCCACTCCACATTCGGCCCGGCATAGAATCCTGTCGGATGCTTGTAGAGCAGTTCGGCGCGCACGAAATGGCGCGGCGCGCCCGGCAGCAGATTGTTGCCGAACGCGGCATCGTTGTCGAAGCGGAAGTCGTTGAAGGTGTAGGCGACGTTGAGCCACAATTTATCGGGTGCTTCGCCCGGCACGAACAGCCCCTTGAGCACCGCCGCGCCCGCGCCCGCCTCGATGCCCTGATGAATGGTGCGATCGGCATTCGTCACCTGACAGGTTCCAAACGAACTGTAGAGGCATTGCAACTCGTCGCGGATATGGGCGCGATAAAGCGTCACCTCCCAGGTCAGGTCCGGCCGCCGCATCCGCGTGCCGACCTCGTAGGTGGTGGCGCGCTGCGGCCGGATCGTCGTCCAGTCGATGCTGGCGACCGCCGAACCTTCGCCGAAGCTCGGCACCTCGGCGCTGCGCGAGACATTGGCGAACACCTGCCGTGCCGGATCGATCTGCCACATCAGTCCCGCTTTCGGCGACCACAGGTCGAACGACGTGCGGCCCGACTGATCGCCGTTGCTCAGGAAACGATCGCTGCGATCGCGCGTGGCATGCAGGAACTGCGTGCCGGCGATCACGGCGACGTTCGGCACCAGATAGAACGAGTCCTCGACATAGAAGGCCGTGTTGGTCGAGCTGTCGAGCGACGACGACATGAGCGCGCCCTTCACGCCGCCGACGTTGGCATATTGCCTGTTGTCGATGCGGCCGTTGTGGATGTTGACGCCCGCCACCAGCCGGTTGCGGAAACCGCCGACCTGCCGGTCGTCGGTGACGCGCGCGAAACCGCCATAGTCGTCATAGCGATAGTCGAGCCACTGGAAGATCGGGTGCATCAGGTGGCGGTCCATCGCGAACGCGCCGAATTCGACCTTGGTATCGTCGAAGCGGATGGTGGTCTTGTTGGCCACCCGCACCGTGTCGATGTCGCGGCGCTGATCCAGCGTCACGTTGTTCGGCGCCGCCAGCCACGGCGTCGTCAGCGCCGCCTGCCGCGTCACCGTGCCGGGAATGCGCTGTCGCACGCTGTTGGCGTTGAGATAGAACCGCGTCTCGAAATCGGGCGAGATCTGATAGCCGATATTGCCGGCAAGCCGCGTCGCCGTGCCGTCGCTGTGGTCGCGGAAGCCTTGCGCGGTCTGCGTCGAAGCGCTGACGAAACCGTCCCATGGCCCGTTGACGCCGCCGGCATTGGCCTGCAACCGTGCGAAGCCGAACGCGCCGATATCGAACGACACGCCGTTGGGGAACGGGTCGCGCCCGGTGCGGGTCACGAAATTGATCGCGCCGCCGAGCGAATTGGCCCCGAAGCGCAGCGCGTTGGCGCCCTTGTAGACCTCGGTGTATTTATAGGCGGTCGGATCGATCTCCTGAAAGTCGCCATAGCCGTCGGCGGTGTTGATCGGAATGCCGTCCATGTAAAGCTGCACGCCGCGCAGATGGAAATTGCGCGACAGGCTGGAGCCGCGGATCGACAGCCGCGTGTCGTCGCCCCATTTCGGCTGCGCGAACACGCCCGGCACATAATCGAGGATGTCCTTGATCGTGCTCGCCACCGTGGAGTTCCGGTAGACGTTGGCCGGCACCAGCGCCACGCCGCCCGGCGCACGGTTCATTTCGCGCAGCGCCTCCTGCGCGGTCAGCACCGCGAGCGCGCCGCGCACGCCGGGATCGCTGTCGCCGGTGATGACCACCTGCGGCAACGCCGGCCCGGCCGTTGCGGGGCGGCTCGGCGCGGGCTGATGGGAACGCCGGGCCGCGGAGGCCGGCGCGCGCTTCGACTGCACCACGATGGTCGGCAGTTCCTGCGAGACGGTTTGCGCCGCAAGAGGCGCGGGGCACAGCAGAGCGGCGGCGGAAGCCAGCCACAGGCCGCGCGCCCTCATGGAAAGGGATGACATCGGATCGACTCCGGGAAACTTATCTGACGGATTGGTTGAGGTGGCGCTTCGCGCGCCGTCAGATGCCGCCCGGCGGCCCTCGCGAACTATAGGACGCGATACGGGCAAAAGACTTGAGGCGTGCCTCGAAGGCGAATTGTTGCGGCTGCGCGATCGCGACGCGGGCGAAGACGTCAGGCGCGGCGGGCGGCGGCAACGCCGCGGTCAATCCGGGCAGGCACAGCTTGCAGTGATTGGCGGCGCGCTTGGTGGCGCCGTCATTGATGGCGTTGCCGTCGAAGGCGTCGGGATGGCTGAGACACAGCACCGTCTGGCCGTTGGTATCCACCACCGGCGTCGCCGCCAGCAGCGTGGTGGCGAGCATGGCATTGAGCACGAACGCATAGACCGCCACCCAGGCAGCCCACGCTCCGAACCGATAAATGCCCCCGCGTCTCACAATGGCAGTCCCCGAAACCGCGCCATTCCTAGCATGGCCGCGGCCGTTTCCCAACAGCCTTCGCACACCGCAGGGTCCGCACATTGTCGTATCGCAAGCGACGGACGATCTTGCGTCGAGCCGGCGGCCTTATGCTGTTGGATGCCGCGACGGCGGATCGGTTCCCGGCTTTTTCGCGCCGCGTTAGATCATCGGCAGGCTGCGCGGGCGCGGGCCTTGCGGGAAATGTCGCTCGATCAATGCGATGTCGGTGTTGGCGAGCACCAGTCGGCCGGCCCTTGCATTGTCGGAAGCGTGCTCGGCGCGCGCGGCCTTGGGAATGGCGAACACCGAAGGCCGCCGCGTGAGATAGGCCAGCGCCACCTGCCGCGGCGTCGCACCGTGACGCTCGGCAATCGATTGCAGCGCGCGGCCGCCTTCGCTCGCGGGCGCGGGAAAGGCATCGTGGCCGAACGGCGAATAGGCCACCACGGCGACATTGTGCGCCTCGCACCACGGCATCACCGCATGCTCGATGGCGCGCTCCTGCAGATGATAGAGCACCTGATTGCAGGCGATCCTGCCTTCGCCGGTGATCGCCAGCAATTCGTCGAGATCGTCGGCGTCGAAATTGCTGACGCCCCACGACAGGATTTTTCCGGCCCGCTTGAGATCCTCGAAGGCCTCGACCGTTTCGGCGAGCGGATGACCGCCACGCCAATGCAGGAGGTAACAGTCGAGCCGGTCGGTCTTCAGCCGCTTGAGCGAGCGCTCGCAGGCAACGATGGTGCCCCGCCGCGAGGCATTGCCAGGCAGCACCTTGGAAACGAGGAAGGTTTCGTCGCGCCGTCCCGCGATCGCCTCGGCGACGACAGGCTCGGCGTCGCCGTACATTTCGGCGGTGTCGATATGCGTCATGCCGAGGTCGAGCCCCTGGCGCAGCGCGGCGATGGATGCGGCGCGGTCGCCGTGGTCGATGTACCAGGTGCCCTGCCCGATCACCGGCACCATGCGGCCGGAGCCGCCGAACGATTCAGCCCTCATGGCCGGCTTCATGATCGTCATGCGCTGCCCCCTCTGATATCGCGTGATCCCGTGGCCTGCCTCAGCCGCGCCATGTCGATCGCCGAGGCGAACTGCTCGATCGGCACCGGCAGCTTGCGCCGCCAGTTCGGATGCTCATCGATGGTGCCGGGGATGTTCGGCTGATCGATGACGTTCAGCAGATCCTCGATCATGATAGCAAGGATCCGCGAGCGCGTGCGCGCGAGAAATGCGATCGCGGCGAAAATGTCGCAGTGATCGATCTCGTGACGTTGCAGCAGTTCGGCGACTTTCGCCACCGCCGCCGTCCGCGCCTCGATGCTTTCGCCGGGATCGATCCCGAGCCCCTGTTTCAAGACGATATCGTGACCGCTGCTCCAGCCCGTATAGGTCGCCAGATCGTGGGTGCCGAACGTCACCAGCGTATTGGGCGGATAATGGCCGATGTCGTAAAAGCTGCCGGTGTGGTCGCGCTCGAACATCATCACGCGGTACAGCCAGACGCCCGATGCGGCGAGCCGCTCGCGAAAGCCGTCAGGCACCGTTCCCAGATCCTCGCCGATGACGATGCAACGATGCGCCCGGCTTTCCTCCGCCAGCACCGCAAGCAGCGCCTCGAACGGCATGCGGACATAAACCCCTTTGTCCGCCGTGAAGCCCTGCGGGATCAGATAGAGCCGCTTGAGGCCGAGCACATGATCGATCCGCACCGCACCGGCGTAGCGCATCGCCGCGCGGAGCATCTCGCGGAACGGCTCGAACGCCCGCCGAACCAACCCGCCGGCGCTGAACCCCGCGAGGCCCCAGTTCTGCCCCGCGGTGTTGAGCAGATCGGGCGGCGCGCCGACCGCCAGGCGATGCGAAATCGCCTCCTGCTCGTTCCAGGCGTCAAATCCGTCGGGCCGAACCCCGACCGCCAGGTCGAGATAGAGCCCCAATGGCTGCCCCAACTCCGCCGCAACTTTGCCACATGCGGATAACTGCTCATGGGCGCACCATTGCGCGAATTCTATCGCCTCCATCGCCTCGCTTTGCTCGCCCCTTCGCAAGGCCGAGATGCGCACATCATCAGGCATCCGCCATTCCGGCGGCCATTCCCACCACGGCCGTGCATAAACCCGCCGCAGCACGTTGAAAGCTGCGAAGCGTGCGAGCAGCACGCCGCGGTCGCAGCGAAACTGCTCAAACGCAGCAAGACGATCAGGGTGCGGGTCGCGCCTGAAGGCCGCGAAGGCCGCATGCAGCGCGTCACGCTTCAGCGCCGCAACACCGGCATAGGCAATGGTCTCGCTCTCGCGCAGCCGCGCGATAACATCGGCACGATCGCGCAGGAAATCGCGCGGCAGTTCGGGCACTGCGGCAACATCGATATAAAGCGTATTCAAGAACAGCCGGCTGCTCGGCGCATAAGGACTGCAATCGGCAGAGCTATCCTCGAATAACGCATGCAGCGGGTTGAGCCCGATGCCGGCCGCGCCCTTATCCGCTGCCCATGCGATCAGACGTCGAAGATCAGAAAAGTCGCCGACGCCCCAATTGTCCGGCGACCGCAGGCTGTAAAGCTGCACCGCCAATACCCAGACGCGATCAAAAGCGCCCGAGAACGCCGGCTCGATGTCGCGATCGGGCAGCGACTCCCCCGGAGCCATTTCGCCGACCGCCTCGATCACTGCCGCCAGAACGGCAGGATCGGCGCAGCGCCAGGTGCCGAAAGCGTCGAAGAACCCGGTTTCAATTCCGAGTTCGTCCGCCCGCATAAGGATGTCCATCAATTTGTCCGATTGACTGTCGGTACTACGGACTAACCGCGACCATCAGAGCGGGTTCCAAAAACGACGCCGGTTGGAACCTTCCGGCATCCTATGACTTGTTCTTTCATCATACTCGCCCGATCGGTCGCGACGTAACGCCGTCGATGAATTCTGTGGTTCACCGTGAATAGAACGCTTTCGCTTACCGAGAACGTCGCAGTCCGCGGCCCTTTTCATATCGAGGATATTTATCCTCTGATCGATGGAGGCCGCTTCCCGGTCAAACGCATCGTAGGAGAACCGATCGAAGTCTGGGCCGATATCTTCAGGGGCGGCCACGATGTGACGCGCGCCGATCTGCTTTGGCGGCATGAGGGCGAACGTGACTGGCATCGCGAACCCATGCGCCACCACGACAACGACCGCTGGACCGGCACATTCACACCGACAGAAATCGGCCGGTATCTCTACGCCATCGAAGCCTGGACCGATGAGTTCGCGAGCTGGCGGCGCAATGTCGAACTCAAGCTCAAGGCCGGACAGGATATTAGCCTAGAGGCGCTGGAAGGCGCGGGCCTGCTCACCAAGGCGCAAGCTGCCGGACGCGAGGCGACGAGCGTCATCGTCCGGCAATGCGAGAAATTCCTGCAGACCGGCGACATCGAGCCGCTAATGGACGAACAGCTGGGCGACGCGATGGCGACGAGCCAGCAGCGCCCGGACCTGACCCGATCCCATGCTTGTCCGCTCATGATCGATCGCGAGCGAGCGCGCTTCGGCGCCTGGTACGAAATGATCCCGCGCAGCCAGGGCCGCACGCCGGGCGTGCACGGCACCTTCCAGGATTGCATCGCGCGCCTGCCCGACATCGCCGCGATGGGCTTCGACGTGGTTTATCTGACGCCGATCCACCCGATCGGCCGCACCAACCGCAAGGGTCGCAACAACTCGCTCACCGCAGCGAGCGGCGACCCCGGCAGCCCCTACGCGATCGGCGCGGCGGAAGGCGGCCACGACGCGGTGCACCCCGAACTCGGAACACTCGACGACTTCCGCGCCTTTGTCGCGGCATGCCGCGAACATGCGATGGAAGTCGCGCTCGACTTCGCGGTGCAATGCTCGCCCGACCATCCGTGGCTAACCGAACACCCCGACTGGTTCAGGCGCCGGCCCGACGGCTCGATCCGCTATGCGGAGAACCCGCCGAAAAAATACGAGGATATCGTCAATCCCGATTTCGCCGGTACCGATGCTCGCGGATTGTGGTTCGCGCTACGCGACATCGTCCTGTTCTGGATCGACCAGGGCGTGAAGATTTTCCGTGTCGACAACCCGCACACCAAGCCGTTCGACTTCTGGGAGTGGCTGATCCACGACGTGCAGACGCTGCACCCGGATGCGGTGTTTCTCTCGGAAGCCTTTACGCGGCCCAAGCTGATGAAGGGCCTCGCCAAACGTGGCTTCACGCAGTCCTACACTTATTTTACCTGGCGCACGGACAAGTGGGAGATCGAGGAATATCTGCGCGAGCTCACGCGCTATCCCGAGCGGGACTATTATCGACCGAACTTCTTCACCAACACGCCGGATATTCTGCCTTTCCATCTGCAAGGCGGCGAACGCTGGATGTTCAGGACGAGGCTGGCGCTGGCTGCCACGCTGTCGAGCAGCTACGGCATCTATAACGGGTTCGAACTGCTGGAGCACGAACCGATACCGGGCAAGGAAGAATATCTCGATTCCGAGAAATACGAGATCAAGGTTCGCGACTGGAACAAGGAGGGTCACATCAAGAGCGATATCGCCGCGATCAACCGAATCCGTCGCGACAACGCGTCGCTCCAGCAAACCAGCAATCTGCGTTTCCTGCCGGTCGACAACGAATATGTGACCGGCTTCGTGAAGGAAGCCGCGCAGGGCGACAATGCCGTCGCTTGCGTCATCGCGCTGGCGCCCGGCACTCACGACATCTGGTTGCCGCTTGCGGGCATCGATGTCCCGACAGGCGCCGGACGGCGGCGCATCGCGGCGCTCGAAAATCTGAAGACGGGCGAGCGTCATCCGGTCGAGTGGGACGGCCTCCATCTGCGGATCGACACCTCGCATGAACCCGCACTGCTGTTCCGCTGCCTCGTCGAAACGGTGTCATCATGAATGTGATGCCGTCAACAACGGTGACCGATGCCACCGCAGCGGATGAGTTGTGGTACAAGGACGCGATTATCTATCAGCTCCACGTCAAGGCGTTTGCCGACAGCAACAATGACGGTATCGGCGATTTCGCGGGCCTGACCGAAAAGCTTGACTACCTTCAGGAGCTTGGCGTCACGACGTTGTGGCTGCTGCCGTTCTATCCCTCGCCCGGCCGCGACGACGGCTATGACATCTCCGACTATGGCGCAATCAACCCCGACTTCGGGACCATGAAAGATTTCCGCCGCTTCATCAGCGAAGCCAAGCGGCGCGGCCTGCGCGTGATCACGGAACTGGTGGTGAACCACACCTCGGACCAGCACGACTGGTTCAAGCGCGCGCGCCGCAGTCCGCCGGGATCAAGCGCCCGCAACTGGTACGTATGGAGCGACACCGACCAGAAGTATCAGGGCACCCGTATCATTTTCACCGACACCGAGAAGTCGAACTGGACCTGGGATCCGGATGCCGGCGCCTTCTACTGGCACCGCTTCTTCTCGCATCAGCCGGACCTCAATTTCGACAATCCGCGCGTGGTGCGCGCCGTGATCCAGGTCATGAAACGCTGGCTCGACGCCGGAGTGGACGGGTTTCGTCTCGATGCGATTCCCTATCTTTGCGAACGCGAGGGCACGAGCAACGAAAATCTCCCCGAAACGCATGCCGTGATCAAGCAGCTCCGCGCGGCGCTCGACGCCTATGCGAAAGGTAAGGTGCTGCTGGCGGAAGCCAATCAGTGGCCGGAGGACGTCCAGGAATATTTCGGCGACAGCGATGAATGCCATATGGCCTATCACTTTCCGCTGATGCCGCGCATCTATATGGCGATCGCGCAAGAGGACCGCTTTCCCATCACCGACATTCTGCGTCAGACGCCGGATATTCCCGACGACTGCCAGTGGGCGCTGTTCTTGCGCAATCACGACGAGCTGACGCTCGAAATGGTGACCGACGTCGAGCGCGACTATCTGTGGTCCACCTATGCGAACGATCCACGCGCGCGCATCAATGTCGGCATCCGGCGACGTCTCGCGCCGCTGATGGACAACGACCGGCGCAAGATCGAACTGATGAACTCACTGCTGCTGTCGTTTCCCGGCACGCCGATCATCTATTACGGCGACGAGATCGGCATGGGCGACAACATCTATCTCG
>JBEBWH010000019.1:0-17453 GCA_040392305.1 Bradyrhizobium sp.
CGCTGAGCCATGCGCCGCTGGTCTGGCCGCAGCAGGGCGTGCGCTGGTTCGCGGGACTCGCCGGCGCCAGGGGAGTGCTCGCCAAGACCATGGCGGCGCTCAAACTGCGGCCGTCCTATTTCAAGCCGGTGATCGGGCTGGAGCGCGGCCTCACTGATCCCGTGACCGATCTGAACATGGGGCAGACCGCGGAAGTGGTCGGTCATCTGTTCGGCATCACGCGCGCCGAAGCCGACGCCTATGCGGTCGAGAGCCACAAGCGGCTGGCGCGCGCGCAGGCCGAAGGCTGGTTGAAGGGCGAGGTGGAAACCGCGTTCGCCCGCGACGGCCGGTTCTACGATCATGACGACGGGGTGCGGCCGGATTCGTCGGTCGACAAGCTCGCCAGGCTCAAGCCCGCATTCGAGCGGCCGTGGGGACAAGTGACGCCGGGCAACTCATCGCAGATCACCGATGGTGCGAGCTGGGTCATTCTCGCCTCTGAGCAAGCCGTGACGCAGCATGGGCTGACGCCGAAGGCTGTGATCGTCGACAGCCACTGGTCGGCGCTCGATCCGACAGTGATGGGGCTTGGGCCGGTGCTCTCCGCTACCGAGCTGCTCAAACGCCACGGACTGGCGCTGCATGACATCGAGACGTGGGAATTGAACGAGGCGTTCGCGACGCAGGTGCTCGGCTGCCTTGCCGCATGGAATGACGAAAAGTTCTGCCGCGAGGTGTTGCATCTCGACGGCGCGGCGGGCGAACTCGACCGCGAGCGGCTCAATGTCGATGGCGGCGCGATCAGCCTCGGCCATCCGGTCGGATGCAGCGGCAACCGCATCGTGCTGCATCTCGTCAATGCGATGAAGCGGCTTGGAACACGGCGCGGCATCGCCACCGAATGCATCGGCGGCGGTCTTGGCGGCGCGATGTTGATTGAGACGGTGTGAGAGGCGTCATGCAGGCAAAGGTCATGAATGTCCTCAAGGATCGTGTCCTTGAACTCGGCCCGCCGCCGGCCGACGGACCGTACCGGCATTTCCGTCTGACGCGCGACGGTGACGGCATCGCGTGGCTGCTGTTCGATCGCGCGGGCGTCAGCGCCAACACGCTCTCGGCCGAGGTGCTGAAGGAATTCGATGCGGTGCTGACGGCGCTTGAGAACGAACGCCCGGCCGGGCTCGTCATCCGCTCGGCGAAGCCGTCCGGCTTCATCGCCGGAGCCGACGTCAACGCCTTTCGCGACGTCAGCGATGCGGCTGTCGTGGAGGCGGAGATCGGCCGGGCGCATGCGGTGATCGACCGGCTTGAGGCGTTGCGCATTCCGACCGTCGCCGTCATCCATGGCTTCTGTCTGGGCGGCGGCCTGGAGGTCGCGCTCGCCTGCAATGTGCGCATCGCGATCGAGGATGCCCGCTTTGGTTTTCCCGAGGTCATGCTCGGCCTGCATCCGGGGCTCGGCGGCACGGCGCGCTTCACCCGGCTGGTGAATCCGATGCAGGCGATGACGCTGATGCTGACCGGCAAGACGATCGATGCGCGCAAGGCGAAGGCGCTCGGGCTGATCGATGCGGTGACGCAGGAGCGCCATGTGCGCAACGCCGTGCGGGACGCCGTGTTCGGCCGCCTCAGGCGCGCGCGCCCCGGCATGGTCGTCAACGCGCTCAACCTTGGCCCGGTGCGCAGGCTGCTCGCCAACCGCATGCGGGCCGAAGCCGCGAAGACGGCATCGAAGGAGCACTATCCGGCGCCGTATGCGCTGATCGATCTGTGGGAGAAGCACGGCGACAGCAAGGCCGCGATGCTCGCCCATGAGCAGCGCTCGTTTGCCGAACTGATGGTGACGCCCACGGCGCAGAATCTGATCCGCGTGTTCTTCCTGCGCGAACAGATGAAGAAGCTGGCGGGCGCGGACAGCAGCATTGCCCGCGTGCATGTGATCGGTGCCGGGGCGATGGGCGGCGACATCGCGGCCTGGTGCGCGCGGCAGGGGCTTCGCGTCACGCTCGCCGACATGAAGCCGGAGCCGATCGCAGGCGCTATCAAGCGCGCCGCCGATCTGTTCGGAAAGATCATTCGCAAGCGAACCGAAGTCCGCGATGCGCTTGATCGCCTGATGCCCGATCTCGCCGGCGATGGAGTGCGCGGGGCCGATCTGGTGATCGAGGCGGTGCCGGAGAAGCTCGATCTCAAGCGCAGGATCTATGCCGAGATCGAACCGCGGATGAAGCCGGGCGCGATTCTCGCTAGCAACACGTCAAGCATCCCGCTTGAGGATCTGCGCGAGGGACTGCAGGCGCCGCAGCGGCTGGTTGGGCTGCATTTCTTCAACCCGGTGTCGCGGCTGCAACTGGTCGAGGTGGTGAGCCACGACGGCAGTGATCCGCAGGTGCTTGCGGCGGCGCGCGCCTTTGTCGGCGCCATCGATCGGCTGCCGCTGCCGGTGAGGAGCGCGCCGGGCTTTCTCGTCAATCGCGCGCTGACGCCGTATATGCTCGAAGCGATGATGATGCTCGATGAAGGCATCGACAAGACCGTGATCGACGCGGCTGCGGAGAGATTCGGCATGCCGATGGGGCCGGTCGAGCTGGCCGATCAGGTCGGCCTCGATATCTGCCTCGCGGTTGGCGACATGCTGCGGGGCAAGCTCGGTGATGCGCTGCCGCCTGCGCCGGCCTGGCTGCGCGAGAAGGTCGCGCGCGGCGAACTCGGGCGCAAGAGCGGCCGTGGTTTCTATCCGTGGAAGAACGGGCGCGCCGACAAATCGACCGCGATGACCACGGTGGCGGAACCCACGCGCGAGATGATCGACCGCCTCATCCTGCCGATTTCCAATGTCTGCGTCGCGTGCCTGCGCGAAGGCATTGTCGAAAATGCGGATGTGGTCGATGGCGCGATGATTTTCGGCACCGGCTTCGCGCCATTCCGCGGCGGGCCGTTGAACTATGCACGGACGCGCGGCGTCGAGGACGTCGTCCGAACCCTGCGCAGCCTGACCACTCGCTTCGGCGGACGCTTCGCCCCCGATGCAGGATGGGACAGTTTTCAATGATGGATACATCGGCTGCGCCGCGCGGCGAGCTTTCGATCCGCACCATGGCGATGCCGGCGGATACCAACCAGAATGGCGACATCTTCGGCGGCTGGCTGTTGAGTCAGATGGATGTCGCCGGCGGCATCTATGCGGCCAAGGCTGCGCAGAGCCGTGTCGTCACCGTGTCCATCGAAGCGATGACCTTTCGCAAGCCGGTGTTTGTCGGTGATGTGGTGTCTGTATTCGCCGATACGGTGCGGATCGGACGCACCTCGCTGACCGTGCGCGTGGAGGCCTGGGTGCTGCGGCGGAATGAATCCGTCGCCTTCATGGTGACGGATGGAAATTTCACCTATGTCGCCATCGACGAGGCGGGCAAACCTCACCCGTTCAAACGCGCCTAGCATGGCGTTGCGCTTTGTCGCGTCGATGTAGCGTTGATTGCCTCCAAAACGGGCAATCATTGAACAAACCATCGGCTTCATAAATCTGTTTTGTGGTGCGACTATGACGGCGGCAGCACGAGAGAATCGCGCGCGCCGAAGTGAACCATTCGCACGCTGTCGCGTTAGAGCGGTGATATCGAGTCCGGGGACAGGGTCGTTTATGTCTGAAACTTATATCATCGAAGTCGCCTCGCAGGATGCGGGGATCATCGTGCGTGACAAGTCGGGTTATCGCTTCTTCGCGGCGTCGCCGCGCTTCACGCCGCTCGAGGGGCGGCTGTTCCGCAATGCGCGGGAAGCGGAGAGAGCGGCGGCCGATCATGCCGCGCGCAAGGGCGAGCACGCGCTCGCCTAGCAGGAGCCGCCTTGGGTCGCGGGGGCGGCGCTGTCGCAATCACCGCTCCTGTGGGCCATGGGCCGATTTGACAAAGCCTGTCTCATGCTCTCACGTCTGTTCGAAAGCACGGTGCGAGTCGCGCCGTGCCCGGCGGTCGCCCTGGCGCTCGCGGCCGCACGAGTTGCGGGCTGTGCCATGCCCGCGTGACGTGGATCGTGCGAGACATGGCCCGTGACATGGCCGAAGCGGTGTTCGACCTGGCGATCATTGGCGGCGGCGTCAACGGTTGCGGCATCGCGCGCGATGCGGCCGGGCGCGGCAATTCGGTGTTTCTCTGCGAGATGAACGATCTGGCCAGCGGCACCTCGTCCTGGTCGAGCAAGCTCGTGCATGGCGGGCTGCGCTATCTCGAATTCTATGAATTCAGGCTGGTTCGCGAGGCTCTGATCGAGCGCGAGGTGTTGTGGCGCATCGCGCCGCATATCATTCATCCGCTGCGTTTTGTGTTGCCGCATCACGATGGCCTGCGACCGGCGTGGCTGCTGCGGCTCGGACTGTTCCTTTACGATCACATCGGCGGCCGCAAGCTGCTGCCCTCGACCCGAACGCTCGATCTTGCGCGCGATTCGGTCGGCCGGCCGTTGCAGGCCGGGCGGTTTTCGCGCGGGTTCGAGTATTCCGATTGTTTCGTCGATGACGCGCGCCTCGTCGTGCTTAACGCGATCGATGCGCAGGCTCGTGGCGCGGTGATCCGCGCGCGGACGCGCGCTGTCACGCTTGAGGCGGAAGATGGCATCTGGCGGGTCGGGCTCGAAAACACGCTGACCGGCGAACGTTCCGCCATTGCCGCGCGTGTGCTGATCAATGCCGGCGGCCCCTGGGTCGAGGATGTGCTGACGCGCGGCTCCGGCATCCGCGCCAAGGCGCATGTGCGGCTGGTGCAGGGCTCGCATATCGTGGTGCCACGCCTTTATACGCATGATCGGGCCTATACGTTTCAGAACAGCGATGGCCGTATCGTCTTTGTCATTCCCTATCAGGATGACTTCACGCTGATCGGCACCACCGACCGCGACTATGAGGGCGACCCATCGCAGGTGAAGGCGACGCCCGAGGAGATCGACTATCTTTGCCGTTCGGCGAGCGATTATCTCGCGACGACGGTGAAGCCGTCGGATGTGGTGTGGAGCTATGCCGGAGTGCGGCCGCTTTATGACGACGGTGTGAGCGAGGCGCGCGCGGCGACACGCGACTACGTGCTGGAACTGGACGTGGCAAATGGCGCGCCGCTGCTGTCGATCTTCGGCGGCAAGATCACGACCTATCGGCGGCTCGCGGAAGCGGCGCTGGAAAGGCTCGCGCCCCATCTGCATGGCCAAGCCCGGCCGCCCGGCTGGACGGCAACGGCTTCGCTGCCGGGCGGCGACTTCGACGTGACGGGGCTTATGGCGCTTACCGCAGGCCTTGCCCATGATTATCCTTTTCTGTCGCCGGCGCATGCGCGGCGTCTCGCGCAGGCTTACGGCACCCGCGCCCGCCGATGGCTGGGTCGCGCGCAGTCGATGGCTGACCTTGGCGAAACCTTCGGTGCGACGCTGACTGCGGCCGAGGTCGAATATCTGATGCGGGAGGAATGGGCGGCGACGGCGGACGACGTGGTCTGGCGGCGCTCAAAACTCGGGCTGCGGCTGTCGCCGATACAGCTTGCAGGGCTTGAGGCATGGATGGCCCGGCGCCGCGCTTCCGCCAATGGCTGAGTTGCCTGACGCATGACGAGGTCAGGTCGGATCGGCTCGGCTTCTGCTTAATCCCGCACCTGTATCCCGGACGCGAGGCAGCGCCAAGGTGCTGCGTCGCCGATCCGGGATCGTCGCAAAGGAAAGGCTGCCGTTGAAGCAGTCTCGGCTCGGCGGCGCGGCGCTATACACCGCACCGCGTCCGGGACACGAGCGTCCGACCGGCGCAATGGCTCGCCTACGAGCCGATCGAGGGCTGCTTTTGTCGGGATCGTGCCTTACTGCGCGGCGAGCGTGTCGGCGAGCCGCGGATAATCCGTATAACCCTTGGCGCCGCCGCCATAGAACGTCGCCTTGTCGGGCTCGTTGAGCGGTGCGCCGCGCTTTAAGCGCTCGACCAGATCCGGATTGGCGATGAAGGGCTTGCCAAATGCGATCAGGTCGGCCTTGTTCGCCGCCAGCGTTTCCTCGGCCAGTTCGGGCGTATAGCCGTTATTGGCGATGTAAGCCCCGCTGAAGCGGCGGCGCAGGCTGCCATAGTCGAACGGAGCGATGTCGCGGGGACCGCCGGTCGCGCCTTCCACGACGTGGAGATAGACGAGCTTCAACTTGGCCAGTTCGTCGACGATGTGATCGAACAGAGGCTGCGGGTTACTGTCGGAGATGTCGTTCGCGGGCGTGACCGGAGAGATGCGGATGCCGGTGCGCTCGGCCCCGATCTCGGCGGAGACGGCCTGCGCCACTTCCAGCATCAGGCGGGCGCGGTTTTCGATCGGGCCGCCATATGCATCGGTGCGCGTGTTGGCGCCGTCCTTGGCGAACTGGTCGAGCAGATAGCCGTTGGCGCCGTGGATTTCGACGCCGTCGAAGCCGGCGGCGCGGGCATTGGCGGCGGCCCGTTTGAAGTCGTCGATGATGCCGGGAATTTCTTCAAGCGCCAGCGCGCGGGGTGGCGAAACCTCGGCGAACTGGCCGCCGACAAAGGTCTTGGCTTTGGCGGCGATCGCGGACGGAGCGACAGGCGCGCCGTTGCCCGGCTGCAGGCTGATGTGGGAGATGCGTCCGACGTGCCAGAGCTGAATGAAGATATGGCCGCCTTGCTGATGAACGCGATCGGTAACCTTGCGCCAGCCTTCGATCTGCTCGGGTGAATAGATTCCGGGCGTGTCCTGATAGCCCTGGCCCTGCTGCGAAATCTGGCTGGCTTCGGTGATAAGCAGGCCGGCCGAGGCGCGCTGGCCGTAATAGTCGATGGCGAGCGGGCCGGAGACCAGCCCCGCGATCGCGCGGTTGCGGGTCAGCGGAGCCATTGCGATACGGTTGGCGAGCCTGGTGGGCCCGAGCTGGAACGGTTCGAGAAGATGGGCGGTCATGGGACATCTCGTTTCAATGCGGATGCATGGAATTTGTCGATTGAGTGGGGCGAATGCAAGGGCCGTCCGCCCGGTCGGTCATACATTCCCAAGGAAAAGAAAAAGGATGCTGCGGAAGGAACGAAAATTGGCAAAACGGTGCGTTCCGTCGATAGATGACGGCATAATCTCTCGATCGGTTGCGGCCTATTTTGCGCTGTTGAGGAAATCGGCCACCAGTTTGATCTGCGCCGGAACGTTGAGCGCGGGGGCATGGCCGCAGCCCGGAATCGTCTCCACCCGGCAGCGCGGATTGTCGCGCATCATCCGCTCGGTGTCCTCAACCAGCAGCAGATCGGATGTCTCGCCGCGCAGGCACAGCATCTCGCAGGCGAGACCGGCCCAGTTGGCCCACTGCCGCGCGATGAGGTCGGCGCCTGACAGCGCCTCGAAATGGACCTTGATCGCCGGGTCGTAATGCGGCGTCACGCCGCCGTCAGGCAGGCGGCGCATCGAGGTCTCGGTGAGCCGTCGCCACTGCGCATTGGTATGAAAGCCGAACGGCGCATAGATGGTGCGGAAATAGGCTTCCAGCTCGGTGATGCGATCGAAGCGCGGTGGCGGCGCAGCCGCATAGCTGCGGATGCGCTCCAGCGCCGCCTGTGCCACCACGGGGCCGATATCGTTGAGCACCAGGCGGCGGATGCGCCCCTTGAGCGTGGTGGCTTCCGCCTCGATCGCGATGAGCCCGCCCATTGAGGTGCCGAGCCAGTCGACGCGGTCGAATTGCAGAAGGTCGAGCAGTTCGCGCGCCTGCTTGGCATAGAACGAGATGGCGTATTCGCTTTCGGGCGAGGGGCTCCACTCGCTGAAGCCGCGGCCGATGGTGTCCGGCACGATGATGTGGCGTTCGGCAGCCATCGCCATGGCGATGTCGTCGAAATCGCGGGCGTGACGCGCAACGCCGTGCCACATGACGAGCGGCGGCTTGCCGTGCGTGCCCCATTCCAGATAATGCACCTCGCGTCCACAGAGCGTGACGTAATGGGATGTCGGCGTTGTCGCGGTCATCGGCGTGCTCCTCGAAGCCGACCGACGATACCGGTCGGGAAGAAATAGACGCTGGCGATAAACAACAGGCCGAGCCACAACAGCCAGCGGTCGGGATGCAAAAGGCCGGGCAGCAGCGGCAGCCCGATGTCGGCGGCGGCGTTCGAGGCGGTGCCCATCAGCGCCTGAAGATAGTTCTGTGCGAGGATGAAGATCGTCGCGCCGATGATCGCGCCATAGATCGTTCCCATACCGCCGATCACCACCATCAGCAGGATGTCGATCATGATCGAGAAGGAGAGCGAGGTATCAGGCCCGGCATAGCGCAGCCACAGCGCGTTGAGCACGCCGGCCAGTGCCGCGATCAGCGCCGCGATGCAGTTGGCGTAGGTCAGGTGGAACACGGTGCGGTAGCCCAGCGCCTCGGCGCGGAAGCGGTTCTCGCGGATCGCCTGCAGCACGCGGCCGAACGGCGAGTTGACGATGCGCAGCAGCGTCAGGATCATCAGGCCCGCGCCGAAGAACACGATGTAGTAGGTCAGCGTGCGGCCGTTGAATTCGAAGCCGAATACGTCTTTCGAAACCAGCACGGTGCCGGGGCGCAACAGTTCGGGCAGGCGGAAGCTGCGGCCATCCTCGCCGCCGGTGAGCCACGACAGTTGCGAGGCCAGCACCAGGAAGGCCGCCGCCACCGCAAGCGTGATCATGGCGAAGAAGATCGTCTGCACCCGCAGCGAGAACAGCCCGAGCCCGAGCGCCAGTAGCGCCGCGAGCGGCAGCCCGACCGCCAGCCCGACCGCGACCGCGCTCCATGTCGGCCCCATGCCGTACAGTGCGATCGCGAGCGCATAGCTGCCGATGCCGTAGAACATCGTATGCGCGAACGACACCGTGCCGGAGTAGCCGAGTAGCAGGTCGTAGGAGGCGACCAGTGCGGCGAAGATGCAGATCTTCGCCGCGACGTTCATCGCCTTGGCGCCGGGAAACAAAAACGGCGTCAGCGCCAGCGTCAATACGATGACGACCAATAGCAATGTCAGCACACGGCTGCGCGGGGGATCGCCGGAGAGCAGCATCATCGGCGTCACCTGTTGGTCACGGCGTAAAGGCCGCGCGGCCGCCACATCAGAATCGCGACCATCAGGAGAATGTCGGACACGAGCGCCAGCTTCGGCACCAGGAAGCCGCCATAATTGGCGACCATGGCGACGAGGATGGCGCCGATGAAGCAGCCGGCGACGGAGCCTAAGCCGCCGATAATGACGACGATGAAGACGAGAATCATCAGTTCGTTGCCGATCGAGGCGTGGACCTGCTCGCGATAGAGCCCCCACATCACCCCGCCAAGCCCGGCGAGCGCGGAGCCTGCCATGAACACACCGAGAAACAGGCGGCGGATGCGATAGCCGAGTGCCTCGACCATCTCGCGGTTCTCGACGCCGGCGCGAATCAACAGGCCGATCTTGGTGCGGTTGAGCACCAGCATGGTGGCGACGAACACGACAAGGCCAACCAGCATCGCCAGCAGGCGATATTTGGCGATGGCGATATCGCCGATGACGTAGGAGCCGCGCAGCGCCGCCGGCAGCGGCAGCGGAATGATCTGCGGCCCCCACAGCGCGTACAGCGCTTGTTCGGCGACGATCAGCCCGCCCATGGTGATGAGGATCTGCTTGAGGTGCTGGCCGTAGACCGGGCGCACCAGCACGCGCTCGAACACGAGGCCGAGCGCGCCCGCAACCGCCATCGCCAGCAATGCCGCCGGCGCGACGGCCGCGAGGTTGAGCAGAAGCGAATCCGCCTGCACCCACGCCGCCATTGGCAAGAGGATCAAGGTCGCGACATAGGCGCCGACCGCGATGAAAGCGCCGTGGCCGAAGTTGAGCACGTCCATCAGGCCGAACACCAGCGTCAGGCCCGACGCCATGATGAAGATCATCATGCCCATGGCGAGGCTCGCCACCGTCAGCGTCACCCAGGTGCTGGTCGAGCCGATCAGCGGGATCACCGCGAGCGCCAACGCCACCGGCAACAGCAGCGGCACGATATCGAGCGGCGGTTTCGGCAGCGCCTCGCCGGCGGGAATGTCGGTCATTGATGCGCCTCCAGACTGAGCCCGAGCAGCCGCTCCTGCAACGCGGCGTCGCCCGACAGCGCCGCCATGTCGCCGCGATGCACGATGCGGCCGTTGTCCATCACCGCGACCGTGTCGCCGATCGCCTCCGCCACGCGAAAGTTCTGCTCGACCAGCAGGATCGTGGCGCCGGAACGCTTGATCTCGGCGAAGCAGTCGATCAGCGCGCCGACGATGGCCGGCGCCAACCCCTTGGTCGGCTCGTCGATCAGCAGCAGCCGACGCGGCTCGACGATGGCGCGGGCGATGGACAGCATCTGTTTCTGCCCGCCCGACAGAGAGCCGGCGCGCGACAGCCAAAACTTTTTCAGCGGCGGGAAGAAGCCGAAGATCCAGTCGAGCCGCGCGGTGTCGAACGGCCCGCTGCGCGCCGCCAGCACCAGGTTTTCCTTCACCGTCAGATCGGAAAACACCGCCATCGTCTCCGGCACATAGCCGACGCCGCGCATGGCGATGTCCGGCGTGGCGGTGCGGGCGATGGAGGCGCCGTCGAGCACGATGTCGCCGCTGGACGGCGGCGACAGCCCCATGATGGTGCGCAACGTCGTGGTCTTGCCGGCGCCGTTGCGGCCTAGCAGCATCGTGGTCTGGCCTTCCGGCACCTCGAAATCGACACCATGCAGGATGTGGTAGCGGCCGATATGGGTCTGCACCCCGCGCAGGCTCAGCATCGCGCTCATGCCGCGGTCTTTCCGGGCGCGATGCCGAGATAGGCTTCCTGCACGATCGGCGAGGCGATCACCTCCGCCGGCGCGCCGTCGGCGACGAGGCGGCCGTTATGCAGCACGATGATGCGGTCGGCGAGCGAGCGCACCACGTCCATCTTGTGCTCGACCAGGAGGATGATTTTCGAGGTGTCCTGCTTCAGTCGGGCGATGAGGTCGAGCACCACCGGCACTTCGTCGACGCTCATGCCGGCGGTCGGCTCGTCGAACATGAAGACTTTCGGTTCGAGCGCCATCATCAGCGCCACTTCCAGCTTGCGCTGGTCGCCGTGCGACAAAGCGGTGGCGGCGACGTCGCGGCGGTTGCCAAGCGCGACCTGGTCGAGGATCGCCCCAGTGCGCGCGATCAGATCGGTGCGCGTCATCCAGGGCCGCAGCATGTCGTAATGTACGCCGCTTGCCGCCTGCACCGCGAGGCGGACGTTTTCCTCGACGCTGAGATTGGGAAACAGGTTGGTCAACTGGAAGGCGCGGCCGAGCCCGGCGCGCGTGCGCATCGGCGCGGAAAGGCGGGTGATGTCGGCGCCGTTCAGCAGCACGCTCCCTTCGCTGGCGCGCAGCTGTCCCGAGATCAGGTTGAAATAGGTGGTCTTGCCGGCGCCATTCGGGCCGACGATCGCCGTCAGTTCGCCGGGGCGAAATGCGCAACTCACGTGATCGACGGCAACATGGCCGCCGAAGCGGATGGTGAGATCGCGGGTTTCAAGCGAAATGGGCATGGATTGCTTCAATCGTCGCGTTGGGCGGAGTGTGCCCCGGACGCAGCGCAGTGCGCTGCTGAGCCGCGGCCGTCGCAAGCTCCGATCCTGTTGCGGTCCCGGCTCTGCGAAGCGGCATGACGGATGCCGCATCGCGTCCGGGACACGCGCGTATCATGATGGATCGGCCTTACCGCTTGTTGCGGATCGGGATGTTCATGTCCTCGATCTTAATCTCGCGGACGGGCTCGTTGACGGCCCAGGCGAGGTTGGGATCGACCTTGACGCGGAAGTGATACATGCTTTGCAGCGCCTGATGGTCTTCCTTGCGGAACATCATCTTGCCCTTGGGCGTGTCGAACTCCATGCCCTCCATCGCCGCGATCAGCTTTTCGGTGTCGGTGGATTTGGCCTTCTCCACCGCCGTCACCACCGCCATCGCCGCGGCGAAACCGCCGGCGGTGAAGAAGTCCGGCGGAGCGTTGAAGCGCTTCTGGTGCTCGGCGACCAGCCAGTCGTTCACCGGGTTCTTCGGGATGTCGTAGTAATAATAGGTCGCGCCTTCCATGCCGGGCAGGCGCTTGTAGGCGGCCAGGGCCGGCAGGATGTTGCCGCCGGTGGAGAGTTCGATGCCGTAGCGCTTCGGGTCCATGTCCTGCAGCTTGGTCAGGGGATCGCCGGCGCCGGCCCAGATCACCCAGATGATCTTCTTGCCCGGCTTGTCCTTCAGCGCATCGAACAGCCGCTGGCCGACCGCGGTGAAATCGGTGGTGCTGGTCGGCACATATTCTTCCGCGGCGAGGGTCGCGCCGGTTTTGCCGAGCGCCTCCTTGAAGGCGGCGACGCCGTCACGGCCGAAGGCGTAGTCCTGCGCCAGCGTCGCCACGGTAACCCCCGGCTTGCCGATCGCCACCGCGTTGGAGATCGCGTCCTGCGAGGAGTTGCGCGCGGTGCGGAAGATGTAGCGATTCCACTTCTCGCCGGTGATCTGATCGGCGACCGCCGGTTCGACGATGAGAATTTTCTTGTTTTCTTCGGCGATCGGCAGGTCGGCCAGCGCGGCTGCGGACGACGTGGTGCCGATGGCGATATCGACCTTGTCGTCCTGATAAGCTTCGGCCAGCGCCGCTTTCGACAGGTCCGGCTTGCCCTGATCGTCCTTGGTGATGATGACGATCTTGCGGCCATCGACCGTCATGGTGCCCTTGGTGGCGAACTCGAAGCCGAGCCGCAAGCCGGCTTCGGTCTGCTTGGCGTAGGCCTCAAGCGGCCCGGTCTTGCCGTAGATCAGCGCGACCTTGAGATCGTCGGCATGGGCGGGGGCAGCGGCGAAGGCGATGGTGGCGGCAGCGAGCAGAGCGATGGAGCGCACGGCGATCCTCCTTGGTTACTGCCGAAAGCCTAGATCATTTCGCCGCGGCGTGGGAAGGGCTTGACACTTTGGGAAACGAGAAAGACGCCGGTCCTCAGCGCAGCCGCGCCAGCAACTCCGCGGTCGGCCAGGAATCGGCGGGCAGGCCGAACTTGACCTGCATCGCCTTCACGGCCGTGCGGCTCTTCTGGCCGAGAATGCCGTCGATCTTGCCGACGTCGTGGCCGCGCCGCGCCAGCAACTGCTGTAATTCACGCAACTCGTTATGTGACAGTTGCGCGACCGACGCGGCTGGCTTGCGCATCGGCGATGCGCCGGCGATGCGGGTAGCGAGATAGGCGGCGGTGGTGGCGTAGATCAGCGAGTTGTTCCACTCGGTGAAGGCGTCGAAATTTGCGTAAGCCAGGAAGGCCGGGCCGTTGCGGCCCATCGGCAATAGCAGCGAGGCCGGCAGCCGGTCGCCCGGCAGCGGCCGGCCGTCGGCCAGCGTCACGCCCCACTGCGCCCACTGGCTGCGCGGATGCTTGATGGTGAGGTCGGCCTGCTCCCACACGAGATTCTGCGGCACGCGCACCTCCTGCAGCCACGGCTGGCCGCGCCGCCATTTCAGGCCGGTGGCGATGTAGTTGGCGGTCGAGCCGATCACGTCGGGGACACTGCGCAGCATGTCGCGGCGGCCGTCGCCGTCGTAGTCCACCGCATAGTTGAAATAGTGCGTCGGCAGAAACTGGGTCTGGCCGAGTTCGCCGGCCCACGAGCCGATCATCTCGGAAGGCGTCAGGTCGCCGCGCTGGATGATCTTGAGGGCGGCGATGGTTTCGTCCTGAAACATCTCGGAACGGCGGCAATCGTAAGCCAGCGAAACCAGTGAGCGCAGGGTCGGCAGCTTGCCCATATTGGCGCCGAAATCGCTTTCCAGCCCCCAGAACGCGGCGATCACCGCCGGAGGCACGCCGAACTCCTTCTCGGCGCGGGAAAAGGCGTTGGCATACTGCCTGATGCGCTGCTGGCCGCCCTGCATGCGGTAGTTTGCCGCCATGCGCCCGGCGAACTCGGTGAAGATCTGGCCGAACACGCGCTGGCCGCGGTCGCGGTTGACGATGCCCTGATCGTAGACCAGCAGCGACGAAGTCGTCGCGATCGTCCGCTGCGATACGCCTGCCGCTTGCGCCTTCTGCAACAGGCCGGCGAGGAAGCGGTCGAAGCTGGCGCCGCCGTGGCAACTCGCGCCGCGCTGGGCTTGCGCTGCGTCCGGGATCGCGGCGAGTGACAGTGCGGCGGCGAAAAGCAGAAGAAACAGGTGGCGTGTCATGCGTCGCGTCCGTAGCTTGCTGTTTGTCTGGTGCATCAGCGGTCGTTGAATTGATTCCCCCTTCGCAAAGATTGACACGAAATCCGGCAAAAACCTAAACGCGTGTGGGTGGTCCCGAGGGGCGAGGTCTTCGCCGCACTGAACGGGCGTAGCGGGTTCGATGATGTCGCATGATGGTGGCCTGACCGGCGCTCTTCTCGAGAGGCTTCGCAATGCCGTGATCGCGGGCGTGTGCGGCATGGCGGCCCAAAGCGCGTTGATGACCGCCCGCAGGCATCTCGGCATACTGCCGGGCTTCCAGCCCTATCAGAATCTGCAGAGGCTGCTTGCTGACCTCGTCGGCGCGGAATGGGCGCACAGCCTGTCGTGGTTGTTGCCGATGGTGAGCGGCGCCGTGGTGTGGAGCTCGATTTTTGCGTGGGCCTATGAGCGCATTCCCGCCGCAACGGCGATCGGCAAGGGGCTGCTGGTCACAGGGGTTGCGTGGCTTCTGACCGGGCTCGTCATTCTGCCGGCAATCGGCCATGGCGTCTTCGCGGCGGGCGCCAGCGCCGGTGCATGGCCGGCAGTGCTGATGCTGGGGATGCTGTCCGCCTACTGCCTGACGCTCAGCCTCGTCTATGGCTGGCTCAGGCGCGGCGAGCCATAGTGCTTTCAAGCAGGGCACCGCTTCGCGTGAAGAAAGCGCGTTAAAACAAGTTAAAACAAAAAGGCTCCAATGCCGGTCGCGGCTAAAGCTCGCGCGCGTTGGAGAAGGCGAACGAGGATACGCGACGGGTGTTCTCGTCGAGGATCAGGGTGCGGGTCAGCGGCGGCTCGGCGCGCTGGCCGCAGTTCTCGCGTTCGCACAGCCGGCAATTGACGCCGATCGGGGTGCCTTGCTCCTGGTCGAGGTCCATGCCGTTGGCATAGACGAGCTTCGAGGCGTAGCGGATTTCGCAACCGAGCCCGATGGCGAAGCGGGGCTGCGGCTGCGGGTGTGGCGCGGCGGCGCGCCGCACCGTCTGCGCGATCGAGAAATAGCGACTGCCGTCGGGCAGTTCGACGATCTGGCGCAGCAGGCGATCCGGGGTGTCGAAGGTCGAATGCACATTCCACAAGGGGCAGGTGCCGCCGAATTTCGAGAACGGGAATGTGCCTGACGAGAAGCGCTTCGATACGTTGCCGGCATTGTCGACGCGCAGCATGAAGAACGGCACGCCGCGCGCATTGGGGCGTTGCAGCGTCGTGAGGCGATGGCAGATCTGCTCGAAGCCCGCATTGAAGCGCTGGCCCAGCACGCCGACATCGTAACCAAGCGTTTCGGCCGCGTTGTGGAAGGTTTGGTAGGGCATCATCACCGCGGCGGCGAAATAATTGGCGAGCGTGATGCGAAACAGCCGCCGCGCGGTGTCGTCGAGCGCGCCGGTGCGATTGGCGATGGCGTCGAGCATCGTCGAGCATTCGGCGAGCCCGATCTGGAAGGCGAGCTGAAACGTGCGGCCGGACAGATCGACCAGTTCGGAAATCAGAAGCTGGCGGCGGTGGCGGTCCCAGCGCCGCAACGTATCGCGCATCACATCCACCGGCATGATACGCACGGTGCTGGAATGGCGTTCGCGGAAGCGTTCGCTCAGCGCGGCGAACAGGTCGTAAGTGCCGACATCGAGTTCGTCGCGCAGGGCTTCCGCGGCCTGCTCCAGCTCGGGAAAGTAATTGCGGTTGGCTTCGATCAGGTCGCGCACCCGTTCGATCGGATTGCCCTCGAAGCGCGCGCCTTCGTCGCGGTCGGCGAACTGCGCCGCCGCCAGCGTCTCGCCGCGCCGGGCTTCGATATAGCCGGCATAGAGGCGTTGCAGGGCGTGGGTGACGCCGGGGCAGAGTTCGGCGAGGTCGCGCAGCTCCTGCTTCGGCAGATCGAGCTGACGGAACAGCGGATCGGAGAACACCTCGTTGAGTTCGGCGAAAAAGCGATCCTCATCGGCGGTGGCGAGGTCGCGCAGGTCGAGATCGTAGGTCTCCGCCAGCCGCAGCAGGATTTGCGCCGTGACCGGGCGCTGGTTGCGCTCGATCAGATTGACGTAGCTCGGCGAGATGCCGAGGCCCTCCGCGATCTGGGTCTGGGACAGGCCGAGCTGCTGCCGGATGCGGCGGAAGCGCGGGCCGACGAACAGCTTCTTGGCTGGACTGGATGCCATTGCGGGCCTCGCCTCGTTTCGTGACAAAATTTACAATATTACATTTATTACAAATATTGATGTTACATGACATCATCATTCAGAAGCAAGGTATATATACTATTCTCGTTGTTTGGCGTTTAACTCCCGTCACGTTTTGCGCTGCACTGTCACGAATGTGAATGGAGAAGACGATGGCAAAGAGTTTTGACCAGCTGATTCCGGCCCCCGCGGGGCGGTTTGACGGAATCACCCGCCCCTACAGCCCGGCCGAGGTCGAGCGGCTTCGCGGGTCGGTGCAGGTCGCCTATACGCTGGCCGAGCGGGGCGCCAATCGTCTGTGGAAGACGCTGAACGAGGCGCCCTATGTCAATTCGCTGGGTGCCGTGACCGGCAACCAGGCGATGCAGCAGGCGCGCGCCGGCCTGCAGGCGATCTATCTGTCGGGCTGGCAGGTCGCGGCCGACGCCAACACCGCCGGCCAGATGTATCCGGACCAGAGCCTTTATCCGGCCAATGCCGGGCCGGAGCTGGCGCGCCGCATCAATAAGACCTTCCAGCGCGCCGATCAGATCGAGCATGCCGAAGGCGGCGCCAAGATCGACTGGTTCGTGCCGATCGTGGCGGACGCGGAGGCGGGCTTCGGCGGCCCCCTCAATTCCTTCGAGATCATGAAGGCCTATATCGAGGCGGGCGCGGCCGGCGTTCACTTCGAGGACCAGCTTGCGTCCGAGAAGAAGTGCGGCCACATGGGCGGCAAGGTGCTGATCCCGACCGCCGCGCATGAGCGCAACCTGATCGCGGCGCGGCTCGCCGCCGACGTCTGCGGTGTGCCGACCTTCGTGCTGGCGCGCACCGACGCCGAGAGCGCCAAGCTGATCACCTCGGATATCGACGAGCGCGACCACGAGTTCATCACCGGCGAGCGCACGGCGGAGGGCTTCTATCGCCTCAAGCCCGGCACCGGTCTTGAGCACTGCATCAAGCGTGGCCTGGCGTTCGCCAAATATGCCGACCTGTTGTGGTGGGAGACCTCGACGCCGGACCTCGACGGCGCGCGCAAGTTCGCCGAAGCGGTCAAGAAGGTCTATCCGAACAAGATGCTGGCCTATAACTGCT